>JBDUAH010000299.1:0-3281 GCA_040004745.1 Chthoniobacterales bacterium
AAGCGCAAAGATTTCCGTCGGTTTCTGTTTCCCTTTCACCGCGACCTGCCCGAGCGGTCGCGTGCGATATCGGCCCTTCGCCTTCTCCAGGGTGGCATTGGAAATGATGATCCGCGTGGCGTACTCGGGCTCCTTCGTGAGCCCTTCCAAACGTGAGGCCAGGTTCACGCCGTCGCCGATTACGGTGTAGTTGAGTCGCGTCTGCGATCCCATGTTGCCGGCGACGACGATCGCGGTGTTGACTCCGATCCCGATGTTGATCGGCTGTCGTCCTTCTGCCTGCCATTGGCGATTCAATTCATCCAGCGCATCGGACATATCGAGTGCCGCTTCGAGGGCGCGATCAGGATCATCGGGGCCGGCGAGCGGGGCGCCGAAGAGCGCCATCAGGGCGTCGCCGACATATTTGTCGACCACGCCTCCGTGCGTTTCGACGATGTCGCTCATGCGGGTGAAGTAGTGATTGAGAACGCCCAGCATCTCCTGCGGAGCAAGCGTCTCGCTGATGCTGGTGAAACCTCGCACATCGGAGAAGAGCATGGTCACCTCGCGCTCTTCGCCACCGAGCGTGACTTCCTTGCGCAAGAGCTCTGTCGCGACCGCCGGGGACACGACCTTGCCGAGCAAATCGCGAACCTGATCGCGCTCGGCCAGTCCTTGCCCCATCTGGTTGAAAGCACTCGCCAGCACTCCAATCTCGTCGTCTGAGCGGATCGCGATGCGGTGCGAGTAATCGCCTGCGCCGATCTTGCGGGTGCCTTCGGCGAGTTGCAGGACCGGCCGGGAAACGGTGCGCGCGATCCAAGCTCCCAGAGCCACGGAGACGAGCAGGCCAATCAGCGCGAGGAGAAGAAACGTCCGCTCAAGCCGAAGATACGGGGCCAGTTCCTGATCGAGCGATCTTTGCAGAAGCGCGATGGCTCGTCCGTTTGCGGTCGGAAGCGGGAGCGCAAAACTGACGAAGTGTTCTCTACCCAGCTTTAAATCGACAATTTTTTCCGTGGGCGGCGCGCCCTTGCGCAGGAGGGATTGGAGCGACTGGCGCTCGGCCGGTTCAAAAGTGGAGGCGAAGAGTTTTTCTTCGTCCGCTGGATTGAAAAAAGTGATCTCCAAATCCGAGTAGATTTTTATCTCCCGCGCGAATTGATCGTTAATATCAAAAGCGGGGCAGAGCCACGCGATCGGAGCGGGTGCGAGCAAGGGCGTGACCGCCATGACGAACAACCTGCGATCGAAAATAACGAAGCCATGAGCAGCACCCTCTGATTCCGCTTCTTCGGTTAACTTTGGATACGGAAACGGGCTCTCGGGTGCGCTGGGCCGGCTGGTGTCGAAGAGAAGTTGGTTCTCCAGCGACGCAATCAGGATGACTTCGGCGTTGATTCGGCCCCGCAAACTTTCGAGAGCCGACAAAGTGGTGGCGCGATCCTGATCAGCGCCAGCGAAGGCCGCGAGAAAGGCGTGGTCGCGCGAGAGAATGGAGGCCGAGTTCGTGATCTGCTGGTTGCGCTCTTCGATCAGCTTCTGGAAAAGCTGCGCGCCGGCCCGAAGACGAGAGTCGATTTGTGCGTAGGCGTGGTCGCGATTCGCCCGCCTAACGACAAGATAGGTGACGCTTTGCAGGAGGGTCAGGAGCGCGACGAGAGAGAAAAGCAGCCGGCTCCTGAAACTGCGAAAGTGAAGCCTCAGGGATAACCTCCGTTCGAGACCCCGGGGGCGCGCTTGGCGCGGAAGTCCGGTTTCAAGGACAAGCTGAAGTGCAACTCTTTCGTGTCGCTGCCCACTTGGACGGATTGGGCTAAATCCTGAGGCGCTCCTTTGAGCAACGGATGCCAGACCGAAACGGTGTAATTACCCGGCGGCAAATCCGCCAATGTGACGCGACCGTTCGCGCCGCTCACTTTGAAGTAGGGCGTCGCCACCACCGCGAGGTAGCCAATCATCCAATCGTGAATGTTGCAGCCGAGGGTGACGAAGCCCTCGTTATCGAAAACAACCGGTTTCGCCGGAGTTCCGGCGTAGAGCGGTAACTCAAATTTTTTCGCCGGAGAGAGCGAGTAAACGTGATGCCTGATATTGTCCTTGTTCGGGAAAAGGACCGGGGTCCCGACCTCGACCGCCGTGACGTAGGGAACGAACTGCTTATCTTGCTGATCGAGCACCACCTGCTTCCCGGCGCGCACGGGAGTGGAGGGCGAAGTGGCATAAACGACCGCGTCGGACACGGGAGCGCCTTTTGCGTTCTGCACCGTGACATTGAGCGAACCGGCCTCCAATCGGCCGCACGCGAGGCAGCTAGCCAGCAAGATCATGGCGCGGGCGTTCATGGCTTAATAAGCGAAAGAGAATTTCGCTTCGACCACATGGTTCTCGTATTCGAGCGGACCGGAAGCGGTGTGACGGAATTCGTAGCTCACCAGGACGGAAGCGTTTTTGGTCAGCGTATAACCGAGCGAAGCGGAAACCGCGTTGGTCGAACCACGCAAACGGTAGGCGTTGTAGAGCGGGCGGCCGAAGCTCTCAATAGACTCGAGTTCCTCCACAGCGACCGCGGCAACGTCCGGACGAGGCGGGCGCGCGTAGGAGATGACATCGCCTTCCCGATAACTGTATCCCAACGCCACCTGCAGCGACTCCGTCGCGTCAAAGGTGAGGCGAATCGAACCGCTGTGTCCGCAGAGATCGAAGAACGACTCCTTCGCCTCGAAGTCGTCGAACGTGTAGCCCGCCTCCGCCGACAGCCGATCGCTGATCCCGACGCCTCCCCGAACCCGGAAACGGTTCTCCAGACCGCTGCGGCGATCGCCATTAAAGAACGCGTAAGCCGCGTGGTCCTCCACCAGAACCCAAGGCGCCTTGCCGCCGAGACCGAAGCGATAACGCAGGCCGGCCGTCCCGCCGGCCGCCAGGTTATTAAAATCATCGTATTGAGCCCAAACCTGCTCACTCGCGTCGGCGGAAAGATTCAGCCGGAGGTCCCGCGTTAGCTGGAGCCCGTTCCCGAGCCTCAATTTACTCTGCCAAGCCACGTCATCTCTTTCGTCCGAGGCGCGATCCGAATTGGAGAGGTTACTTTCGTAGAGGAGACCCGTCTCGGCTTCGACGCGCCAGTCCGCGCGCGCTGCATACGCAGTCATTGTGAGCAGTACGACCAGAACGACCGTCCGCGCTGGCGTGGCAACGCGGGCCATTCCCTGCCGGATCTTCGATTTCATATCCGGACTTAGGTTGGCAACCGCAAGGGAACCCGTCGAGCGGATTATCCTGCGAATAGCGCGCTT
>JBDUAH010000300.1:0-3275 GCA_040004745.1 Chthoniobacterales bacterium
GCTTTCGTCGAGCCCGGCAGGGCCGGTGCCGGTCCCAACCCAGGTTTGAGCAGCACCGGTAGGGCTGAGCGAGCCCATGACGGGGTTCGCCGAACGGGAGCGCTCGTTGCCGACGGAGAGGGCGATGAAGGCTGCGACAGCGAACAAGGTGAAGGCGCTGAGTTGGCGGGATCTTTTCAGGGCTAATTTGCTCATAGATGATGGGTTGAGGTGAGGAGTCGGCCGCGCAGGTTAGTTGCCTTCGCCGGCAACTTCAGATCAGTCAGACTGTCCTGATTATTCGGCAGCGACTTCCTTTTGGGATGTATTCGGCGGGAGAAAGATCATCGCGGTGACTTCGCATGCGTCCGCGATACGAAAAAAATCGGGTCTCGGCGGTCTCAGGATTTCGGCCTGAGCCGTCGGGTTTTATCGAAGCCTTCCCGAGCGATTAAAAAGCGAATACATCGTCGGGTGGCGCGTCAAAACGTGCTCGCAAGATGGAATCTGCTCTCCTCTCTCACCGGCCGAGTTACGCGATTCTTGCGGGTCTTCTGGTGATGCTGCTGCAAGTTTTTGTGGCAGTGGTCTTCCTGGCGCCGGAGGGTCCGATTTCCACTCGTTACTACTCTCTGGTCCAGCATGATAGCTACTGGTTCGAGAGCATCGTTGACAACGGCTACCGGACCATTTTACCGCCGATCTCGCGCAAGATGATGGAGGTCTCGAATGTGGCCTTTTTCCCCGCGTATCCGGCAATCGCGACGGGCTTGCATCGCGGATTCGGGCTGGATACGCCACTAGCATTGCTCGTGACTGCGCAGGCGGCGGCTTGGGGATTT
Source organism: Chthoniobacterales bacterium (assembly GCA_040004745.1). GTDB lineage: Bacteria > Verrucomicrobiota > Verrucomicrobiia > Chthoniobacterales > UBA10450 > JACCTI01. The sequence goes on from JBDUAH010000300.1 coordinate 822, forward strand.
TGGACTTATTTTTTCCTTTTTTGTCAGCGCTGGAAAGTCTCGAGGGCAGCGCAAGCCCTCGGAGCAGCCCTGATCGCCGCGCACCCCACGGCGTTCTTTCTTGTGGCTGGGTATTCGGAGTCGCTCTTTCTCATGGCCTTGCTGGGCTTCATGTACTGGAGCACGGAAAAAGGGAAGACGGCGCAAATCCTGGCCGCGGTTCACGGCGTTTTCATGTCGGCTACGCGGATCGTCGGGATTCCGTGTGCGGCGTATCCGTTTGTGCGGCGGGTTGCTGACCAAGGCTGGGCCGGACTGCGCGATGTGCGTGGGTGGTTCGCGCGCTATGCGGCCCCGTTCGCTCTCATGGTTGTCTCCACGTTGGGCGCGGCGGCGTTTTTCGTTTATTGCCTGTTCCGCTGGGGGCGCTGGGATCTCTATATGCTCACGCAGGAAGCTGGCTGGGGCGTGAAACCCGATTATCTGGCGGTCTTCCGGCCGGTGAGTTATCGCTGGCTGATTCCGCCTTTGGACGACCCCACGCAATGGAGCCAGATGACGATGACGCTGGGTGCGCTGCTGCTTGTCGCCGTGGGACTTTTTGAATTAATCCCAGCCCTGCGGCGTCAGACCTCGTGGCCGACACGTGTCGGCTTCTACTTTGTCGCCGCTATCACATTTTACATCTCAGTCAGCGGAGTCGCCTCCGTCCAAATGGAGAGCATGCTGCGTTATCAGTTTTGTGCGCACGCGTTAATCGTGCTGGCTTTAATGAACTTTTTAGCTGAGCTTCGGCCCCTTCCGGTCGCTGGACGTGTTTTGGGCATGGCTGCGACCGCGCTCCTGGTCGCGGCTGGACTCAGCTTGCAGGGATGGTGGATCTGGAATTTCACCCGGGGAGCTTGGGTAGCATAGAAACAACAATGAAAACCAATGTAGCAATCATCGGAGCTGGACCGGCGGGTTTGACCGCGGCCTATTTGCTCTCAAAGAATAACGTCGACGTCACCGTGCTGGAGGCAGATCCGGTTTACGTGGGTGGCATTTCGCGCACTGCGACCTACAAGGGTTTTCATTTCGATATCGGTGGCCATCGCTTCTTCTCGAAGTCGAAAGAGGTAAACAATTTCTGGCAGGAGATTCTGCCGGACGACATGCTCGATCGGCCGCGTTCCTCGCGTATTTTCTACGGCGGCAAGTTTTTTGCTTACCCGCTGAAGGCGGTGGAAGCACTCGTTAAATTGGGTGTCTTCAAGTCGACGCTTTGCGTTCTCTCTTGGATGAAGGCGCGCGTTTTCCCGGTGGCGAATCCGACGAATTTTGAAGACTGGGTGAGCAACCAGTTCGGCAAACGTCTCTTCAATACCTTCTTCAAGAGCTACACCGAGAAAGTGTGGGGCATGCCCTGCAGAGAGATCTCCGCCGACTGGGCGGCGCAGCGGATCAAAGGCCTCTCGCTCGGGAGCGCGATCAAGAACGCCCTGCTCCCGCAACGGCAGCCGAAGGATCAAAGCAAGGTCATCAAGACGCTGATCAATTCTTTCAAGTATCCGCGCAAGGGACCGGGCATGATGTGGGAAGCCGCCGCGGAGAAGACCAAGGCGCTCGGCGGCAATATTTTGATGGGCTCGAAGGTCGTCGGCTGCGAATACGACAGCGCGAACTCGACTTGGAATCTCCGTTTCCAGGATCAACAAGGCAATGTCCACAGCCTCGCTTCTGAGCACGTGATTTCATCCGCGCCGATGCGCGAGTTGGTCAATGGCCTCCAGCCGCCTGTTTCCGCTGAAGCGAAGAAAGCCGCCAACAGCCTGAAGTATCGCGACTTCCTCACCGTGATGTTGATCCTGAAAAACCGCGACGCGTTCGAAGACAATTGGATCTACATTCACGATCCGAGCGTGCAGGTCGGCCGCATCCAGAACTTCCGTTCCTGGTCGCCGGAGATGGTGCCGGATCCGGAGAAGGCTTGCTACGGGCTCGAGTATTTCTGTTTCGAAAACGACGGCCTCTGGGATTCCACCGACGCCGAGTTGATCGAGTTGGCGAAAAAAGAACTGATGCAGATCGGTCTCTCGAAAGAAGGCGATGTCATGGACGGCACCGTCGTGCGCCAGAAAAAAGCGTATCCGGTTTACGATGACGAGTATTCGCAACACGTCGCAACCGTGCGCAATGAACTCGACGCGCGTTTCCCAAATCTCCACCTCGTGGGCCGCAACGGGATGCACAAGTATAACAACCAGGATCACGCCATGATGACGGCGATGCTCTGCGTGGAGAACATTTTAGCCGACACCGCGCTTTACGATCTCTGGCAGGTCAACGGCGACGCCGAATACCACGAAGGCGGCGAAGCCGCGGTGGAAGAGACGACCGGGACGGCGATTCGCCAAGTGCCGCAACGGGTGCCAGTGACTCCGGAGTTGGCCTCGGAGCAGACGTAAGTCGCTCAGCGAACTTTCGATTCGAAAC
>JBDUAH010000055.1:0-11025 GCA_040004745.1 Chthoniobacterales bacterium
AGGAATTGCCGTCGATGTATTCCCTCCCCTCGCTATCCCAGAGGAGCGCGCCTTTCCCTTTCACGAGGACGAGCGGCTCATGATCGGGCGCGCACCAGTCGCGCATCGGGGTAAACGGATGCCAGACGTGGCGCTTATCCGCCGCGATGAGCGCGGTCGTGTCCCAGTTACTCCGCGGGACCATACAGGCGCAAAAGTTCATCAAGCGCTTCCACGTCCTCGGACGCGGCACGGCGGCGTTGATATTTGCGGAAGATCAAGTCTCGGGCATAGACGAGGTCGTCGTGCAACGGACGGTCGTAGTAGGTCCAGGTATCCTCATCGGCATATTTGGCCTGAAATTTCCAATTGCCGCCGAACTTCGTCACGCGGACCTCGCGCTTCCGGCCTTCGGCATCCTTTTCCTTCCATACATGTTGACTCCGCATGAGGGAGCCATTCTACAGTGGATTCTTGAAAGACGCAGCCAGACTGCTGGCCTATCTCGCCGCGACGCTTTTGTTCGGTGCTTTGGCGGCGCCCGTTCTCTATTGGAGCGCGCAGACGCTCATCGCGCAGGGTCATCTCGCCTTTCTCGCGAAGTTTGATTTCGAGACCTATTTCCATCGCGCGCTGCTCGTGGGGGCGCTGGTTTTTCTCTGGCCCCTGCTGCGCTCGCTCGGAGTCCGGAATTGGCGCGAACTCGGGCTGACGCTGAATCCCAAACGCTTCCGCGACGCCGGGATGGGATTTCTGATCGCAACGGTTCCCCTGCTCTGCTTCGGCGCGCTGCTGCTGATGCTGAATGTTTACACGCTGAGGCCTTCAATCTCAGCTATGAAGCTGTTCGAGCGGACCGTCTCGGCCTTGGTCGTGCCCTTCCTGGAAGAGCCAATTTTTCGCGGCCTCATCCTTGGCGTGCTTCTGCGCAGCAGCCCGGTGTGGGCGGCGATGTTTGGCACCTCTGCCATCTTCTCCATTCTGCATTTTCTCAAAGCGCCCGAGCATACTTCCACGGTCGTGACCTGGTCGTCTGGCTTTGTCTCGATCGGGAATTCCTTCACGCAATTTCAGCAGCCGATGCTCGTGCTCGCCGGCTTCACCACGCTCTTTCTGCTCGGTTGGATTCTGGCGGATGCGCGGATACGCACGCACTCGCTTTGGCTGCCGATCGGTTTGCACGCGGGCTGGATCTTCGCCAGTGCGCTCTTCAATCGCGTGGCGCGTCAGCAATTCGAGGCACTTCCGTGGCTGGGCAGAAATTTACTAATTGGCATCGCGCCGCTCGCCGTCGGTTTGGTAAGCTGGGCCCTCCTGCGAGTCTGGTTACGCCATGTGGAAAGCGACAAAACTTGAGCCAATCCGAGCGCTCATCTCGCTCCTGTATCCGCCCACGTGCGCTGTCTGTTCCACGCCGGTGGGGTTCGAAGCATACCTCTGTGACTCGTGCGCAAGCAAAGCACAGCGGATTAAGCCGCCCTATTGCCACACCTGCTCGGAACCATTCGATGGCGCCATTACCGACACGTTTTCATGCGCGAACTGCGCCCATCGCGTCCTCCATTTCGACGCCGCCGTCGCTTCCTACCGCAGTCGCGGCGTGGTGCGAAAGCTCGTGCACGATTTTAAATACCAGCATCACCTCTACCTGCGCCATCCCGTGGCGGACTGGCTGGCGGAAACGCTCGACGACCCGCGTTTAAAAGATCGCCGCTTCGATCGCGTGATTCCCGTGCCGCTGCATCCTGCGCGAAAGCGCGAGCGCGGCTTCAACCAGGCTGAAGTTCTCGCCCAACTCTTCGCCGCCCGCGCAGGTCTTCGGATGAAAACCGATCTCGAGCGCATCCGCTACACCACCACCCAGACCGCGTTCGACCGCGCGGAACGGATGGAAAATTTACGCGACGCCTTTCGTTTACGGAAAAAGGCGGACGTGCGAGGATTGCGGGTGCTCCTGATCGATGACGTCCTGACGACCGGCTCCACCCTGAGCGAATGCGCGCGGGTTTTGAAAGCCAACGGCGCCGTTTCGGTGCATGCTGCCACCGCGGCGCGCGCCTAAAACCATGGGAATCTTTAAGCGACCTCCAATTGGCGGCGACGGCGGACGAAATCGCCGACGCGAAATGCCGCAGGGCTTGTGGCAGAAGTGTCCCGGCTGCTCCGAGGTCGTCCACGAAATCGAGCTCAATCAAAATCTGCGCGTCTGCCCGAAGTGCGATTATCACTTTGCGCAATCCGCGAAGGATCGCGTGGACAGCCTGCTCGATCCGGAAAGCTTCGTTGAAGAAGATGCCGGCCTGCGCACGATAGACACCCTTAATTTCACCGGGCTCTCGAGCTACAAAGATCGGCTGACGAAATACCAAAACAGCACCGGCCTGCACGACTCAGTCCTAAGCGGTCACGGCTTGATCGAAGGCTACAAAGTTTCAATTGCGGTGATGGACTTCAGCTTCCTCGGAGGCACCATGGGCTCCGTGGCTGGTGAGCGCATCACGCGCGCGATCGAGTGGGCGACGGCGAATCAGTGTGCGGTAATTGTAGTCTCCGCTTCCGGAGGCGCGCGCATGTACGAGGGCATGCTCAGTCTCATGCAGATGGCGAAAACCAGCGGCGCGCTGGCGCGACATGCCTGCGAAAAGCTGCCTTTCATTTCCCTCCTGACGAACCCGACGCTCGCCGGCGTGATGGCGAGCTTCGCCTCGTTAGGCGACGTGATTCTGGCGGAGCCGGGCGCTATGATCGGATTCGCTGGCGCCCGCGTCATTAGAGAAACAACGCATCAAAATCTTCCGAAGAACTTCCAGACGGCCGAGTTTCTCGAAGAGCACGGTTTGATCGATATCATCGTGCACCGGAAAAAACTGCGCGCTCAACTCGGGCAATTGCTCAGCTACTTTTCCGCCACGCAGTGAGCTACCGCGAGGCGCTCGCCTGGCTTTTCGGCACCCAGAAGTTTGGGATCAAGCTGGGCTTGGAAAACATCCAGCGCCTGCTGGACGCGTTGCAGATTCCAAGGGACGGCGATTGCAAGATCGTCCACGTCGCCGGCACCAACGGCAAAGGTTCCGTCTGCGCGATGATCGACTCGATCTGCCGCGCGCAGGGATACCGCACCGGACTCTTCACCTCCCCTCACCTCGTCACCTTTCGCGAGCGTGTCCAAGTGAAGGGCGAGATGATCGGCGAAGCCGAAGTAGCGCGCGGCCTAACGAGCATTCGCGATTTGATTCGCGACTGGGATCCGCATCCGACCTTCTTCGAGATCGCCACTGCGCTGGGGCTCATGCATTTCCGCGAAAAGGGATGCGAGATCATCGTCCTCGAAACCGGCATGGGCGGTCGTCTCGACTCCACCAATGCCATCACGCCCGCTGTTTCTGTCATCACTCCAATTGGCCTCGATCACCAGAAGTGGTTAGGCGACACGCTGGCGAAAATCGCGGCCGAGAAAGCCGGGATTATCAAGCCAGGAGTTCCTGTCATCTCGGCGGTGCAGCGTCCCGAGGCCGAGGCCGTCATCCGCGCGACCGCGACCAGGGAAGCGACCTTCCTTGAAATCATAACGGACAGCTACACCACCAGACCGATCGGTCTCCCCGGCCTCCACCAAAAACAAAATGCTGCGCTTGCGGTCGCCGCGGTAAAAGCTGCCGGAATTTCGCTCTCGGAAATCGCGATTAAAAAAGGCCTCGCCACGGTGAAATGGCCAGCTCGTTTTCAGCTTTGGGACGATCGAATCGTGATCGACGGCGCACACAATCCCGCCGGAGCATGCGTGCTCGCGGAGACGTGGCGCGACATGTTCGGCGAGGAAAAGGCGACGCTCATCTTCGGCGTTTTAGCCGACAAAGACGCGGCCTCCAGTTACCGCGAGCTGAGCCAGATCGCGGACTCCGTCATCCTGCCGAATTTCCGCGGCGAACGCGTCATGCCTCCGGCAGAACTCGCGCAGATGGTGAGATCGATCACACCGGAAATGGCGTGCGCTATCGCCGGTTCGCCCGCGGAAGCGATCGAGCTTGGACGGCAAAAATCCTCGCGCATCATCCTCGCCGGCTCGCTCCATCTGGCCGGAGAAGCGCTCGCCTTCCTCCGCGGACAGCCGGCCGCGTTCGAAGAATGCGCGCAATAGAAACGCGAGCACGACACCGCCTGTTCGCTTCACACCTTTCGTTAGGCTCAGAAATCGTACTGCCGCGTCACCAAGGTAACGTCGCTGCCGGGCGCTGGCATCAATTCGACCGGCCGGGATTCATATTTGACCGTCGCTGACTCCGGCAACCCCGGCGTCGAACTTGCCAACCAAAGTTTCACCCGCCCGTGCCCGCGAACCCGCAACTCCAAATCCAGCCCTTCCGGTGGCACCGCTTCATAACGCAACGACCATGGATGCGCGCTCTCCGCGTGGACGGCTTGCGTCCGGCCACCCCACGCCACCGAGGCTAGGTCGGTCTTAGCCGGCAGCCGGACCAGAAGCGATAGGGCATCCCGCGCCGGGTCCAGATGCAGCCGCAGCACCCGTACATCTCCTTCTGCGCGATCGCTGATTACCGTCGCGACCGGACCTTCGAGAGCGACCAGCGGCGCTTCCGTAGCGAGACAAGCCCGGTCGGAACCCGCCGTGAAATCAGGGTCGGGCGCGGGTTTGGGCCCCAATCCAAGAAAATGACGAGTCCAGCGATCCGCCGCTTCATCATAGCTGACCCACTCCGCCTTCCCTTGATCAGCGTTCACGCTGTAGATCAGACTGTCGCGTCGCGGATGTTGCGCACTCGGATGAGAGAGCGAGGCCCCAGCGGCGATAAGCCCGAGCCCAGCAATTACGAAGGCCATCAGAAACCCGCGCGGCATCAGAAAGTCGTAGAGCGGCCAGGCGACCGCGAGGAGCAGGCTAAGCAACAGGGAAACGGCCAGGAGTGAAGTAAGGTTCAGATCCAGGTTGGCGAAAAATAGGTAGGTGAGCGGCGAGATAATCATGATCGCAGGGATGGCTGCGATGAAACCGGAGATCGCGTATCCTTTCGGCGAGTTGCCCGACATACCGACAAGCAAGCTGGCCGTTCCGAAAAACACCGGCCACTGAAAGACGTAAGAAGCGCCGGGCAGCAGAAAGCAAACAGCCGTCGCGACGAAAGCTGCAACCACGAGCATTCCCGCGTGAAGGTGGCGACTCCCGACGCGCGAACTCAAGACCTTCAATGCCGATGCGCCCGCGCTGAAACCGATCGCCACCAGACCGGCGAAGAGGAGCCGATTACTCGGCGCATCTCCCTCGAGCAGGGAATTACCCAGCAGAAAGTTGATCACCATCCATAGCAAGAGCATGCCCGACGCGATCGCCAGCAGGACAACAAAGAAACCCATCACCCCCGCGACGCTCAGCTGCAAGACACCGCGCCTCCGGCCGGTCACCCAAGCGACGGCCAAAAGCGCGAAGGTCGCCAGCGCCAACGGCCAGACGACCCATTCCGGATAAACGATGAGCCGATGCCCTAACCAGTTGAAGTAAACATCATCCGGTTTGCGAATGTTCGTGAGCGGCAGATTTCCCCAACGCCGGACCAGGGCCAGTGCGTTCGTTCCCATCTGTTGCACGCTGCGCGCGCTCAGATTCTCTCTCGTATCGAGGCGCGAGTGATAGCCCTCGACCGTCTCCGTAAAGGCGAAGTTGAGCGCCGGTATGCCCGTCTTCCGCAGCGCCGATAGATCAGTGTCATTCGGCATCAACTTGTAAGCCGCATACATGAGCGACGACGCCATCGGATGTGGCGCCACGCGCGCCAGCTCCGGAATCAACCAGCCATTCTCAGCACTCGTCTCAAACATCATCGCCGGCCCGGAAATGCCACGCGCTTCCAGATTCAGCACCACCCCGATTCGTCCCGCGAGATCAGGGTGATCTGCCACAAATCCGCTGGCTCCAAGCAAGCCGGGTTCCTCGCCGTCGGAAAAGAGAACGAGTAGATCGTTCTGGATCGACGAGCCGGCGTGCAGAGCGCGGAGCAATTCGAGAATCGAAATAAGCCCCGCGCCGTCATCAGCCGCGCCCGGGGCTTCCGGCACCGAATCGTAATGCGCCATCAACATGATTGCCCGGCGGTTCGCACTGCCGGGAAAGCGCGCCACGATGTTTTGCGCGTTCCCTGCCCTAACGATTCGTCCACGCGTCTGCATACCCACCGTGTTCTCAATCTGAACCTCGCCGCCGAGAGTGGTCAGGGTTGCGACCAGATAATCACGCACCTCCTGATTCGCCTGTGTGCCCATGGGATGCGGGCGCGCCGCAATCACCGCCAGATGCATTATCGCCCGTGCCGCGGAAAACTGCTCCGGCGCTGCGTTCACGCCCAGCGCCGCCGGTGGTCGTGTGCCTACGAGCGCCACCGCCGCCACCAGCAGGATCACGAGCCACGAAAAAACGCGAAGCGCTGGGGCGGAAGAAGTCATTTTGCGAAGAGTGCTTGTCTAAAAAGCGGGAAACCGTCCAAGATCACGCGGTCTTACACGAAGGCAGAGGCCAACGCCACAATCGCGATGAAACGCACTTGGACAATCATCGGCGTCAAAGACGTCGCCGCCAGTTGCAGTTGGTATCAATCCCTCTTCGGCCAGCCCGAGACGCCTCCGGCCCATGACTACTTTGGTCAGATTTTGGACGCGGATGGGACCGTTCTGCTTTGCCTCCACCAGTGGGGCGCGCACGGGCACCCCACGCTGATGAGCCCCGAAACGGCGCCACCTGGCAATGGCCTCCTCCTGTTTTTCCGCGTCGGCGATTTCGTCGCGACGTTAAAGAGAGCACACGCTATCGTCGTCGAGTTCGAAGAACAGCCCCACCTGAACCCGAACACGCAAACGCAGGAGTTCTCGCTCCGGGACCGAGACGGGTACTATGTTACGATTAGTGCGTTCTCCGCGAACGAACCAAAGAAACCTAACCCCGCCACTACGCGTGCAAGGGATTGAGCGTTTTGCTCCCGTCTCGAAGCAACCGTCTCGCCGAAATTCAACCGCTCATCGAAGAAATCGTCGCGGCGCTGTCGCAGGCAGCTCCGGGAAATGTGACGGCAGTGGATAATTGAAAATGAAGATCGACCTCCACACTCACATCCTCCCGCGCGAGTGGCCGGATCTGGACGCGAAATATGGCTACGGCGGATTCGTTAGGCTGGAACATCACCAGCCGTGTTGTGCGCGGATGATGCAAGGCGACCGCTTTTTTCGCGAAATAGCCGACAACGCTTGGGAGCCAACACGCCGGATCGAGGATTGCGATCGCGCTGGCGTGACGATGCAGGTGCTTTCGACCGTGCCGGTGATGTTCAGCTATTGGGCACGACCGGAGGACGCGCTCGATCTTTCCCGGCGCTTGAACGACCACATCGCTGAGGTGGTGCGCGCGCATCCAACGCGATTTGCGGGGCTGGCCACGATTCCGTTGCAGGACCCCGAGATTGCGGCGCAGGAATTGGACCGCTGCGTGCGTGAACTCGGATTGCACGGCGCGCAAATTGGAACGCACGTGGACGCGAACGAATTTTGCCAGGGACCGGAGTGCCGAAATCTCGACGACCGCGTGTTCGACGTCGTCTGGCGTACCGCGGAAGATCTGAACGCCGGCATCTTCGTGCACCCGTGGGACATGCTGGGAAAAGAGCGAATGCCCAAATATTGGCTGCCGTGGCTGGTGGGTATGCCGGCGGAGACGGCGCTCGCGATTTGCTGCATGCTTTTCAGCGGAGTGTTCGATCGCTTTCCCAAGTTGCGGATCGCCTTCGCGCATGGCGGCGGCGGGTTCCCCTTCACGATCGGGCGCATTGAGCACGCCTTTCACGTCCGACCGGATTTGGTGGCGGTCGATAATCAGACTAATCCGCGGAGTTATCTCGCCCGCATTGATGATTCGGGGGTCGTCGCGCCGGCGCGCTTTTACGTCGACTCGTTAGTGCACGATGCGGGCGCACTTCGGATGTTGCTCAGCCTTTTCGGAGCACGCCGCGTCGCGCTCGGCTCGGATTACCCCTTCCCACTCGGCGAGCTTCATCCGGGCGCATTGATCGAATCGTGCGATGACATTTCCGCGGCCGATAAGGCGCAGTTGCTCGCAGGCACAGCGCGAGAGTTTCTCGGAATTAATTAATCGGTTCCCGCGCTGGCGTTCGTTGCACCCGCAGAATCATTTCGGCCGCGGACTCGCCTACCTGAAATGTTTCTTCCAGGAGTGGCGCGATGAAGGATTGCTGCACTTCGAGCCGGAAAATGGATTCCTTTAAGGCTTGGTGCACTTCATAGAAGAGGCCGTCGAAAATTTGCGCGATGTGGGCTTCCAGCTGATCGCGAAATTCCTTGCGCGAGGCACCCAGCTTCTGTCGGAAATCGCGCAGCAAACCACTTCGCCGCCAGAACGTGCCGGTGATGACAAGACCGCCGCCGAGCAAAAAGAAAATTCCACCCAATACTCCGATCCACGAATGCCGCCAAAGCACGCACATCAGTGCCCCGATGATCGCAAGCCCGGCGCCGGTAAACGTCAACCGTCGGATATCAGCCGCTTCCCCGACGGTGTCGTGGACGATTCGATTGATTTCCACGACTCGCAGGTTGGCCAGCTTCGCCTTTAATTGCTCGAGCATTTCCAGGCGACCGGCGGTCTGGGGCAAGCTGACATTTTCCCGCACCCGTTCCTGGCGCCGTTGGATAGTGCTTTGCAACTCCTCGGTCAGCGATTCCATCTCGCTCAGCAGATGCTGAGTCACGCGCGGGGCTTCTCGCGCCAGTTCGACCCGGGAGTTTTGGAAGCTGTTCCGTAACTCGGCCAGCCAGGTGTCGTTATCCTTCTCGCCCGAGAATGGAATGGCGCGCCGGAATATTTCACCGAGACGCAGATTCTCCGCGAACTGTTCCTCGGACTCCCGGGCCGCGCGATCATAGGCGGAGGCGAGTTGGCCGACGAGGGAATGCTTGAGCGAGTTCGCATTCTCCTGGCGGGCCTCGACTTTCTGGAGGAGGCCTTGATAAAAGGCGCGCTCTTCCGCCAGCGCGTCCATCTCCGCCCGCTGCCGCGTAATCAGTTTCGCCATGACCGTGCGGATGGTTTGATAGGAGCCGTCCACTTTGGTGCGCCAGACTTCGCCGCACTCGATGCCGTAGCGAAGGAATTCCCGGAACTCCGCGAACCCGCTGTCGGGCGAGCCGTCCAATTCCCGCTTGGCCGAAAGCGTGAAGACGGTGGGATTCTTGACGTTGCGTTCACGCGCGTATTGCTGCACGTGAGCGCGGTTGGTGGTCAATTCCCTCTCACTGGCGCGGTCCGCCTGCTGGAGCACGAAGACGATTTTGCGGTGCCATTCTTTGCGAATCGCGCTCAGGAATTCCCAAGCAGTGGCGGTGTGCGGATTGGTCGCCGAGACCACGAAAACCACGAGATCACTCTGGGGGATATATTTCTCCGTGATCGTCTGGTGATCGTGCAGAATGGAATTCGTGCCCGGCGTATCGACGAGCGAAAGCTCGCGCAGGACTTCCTTTGGCAAATAGAGACGCTCCCAAGCTGGCCCCAAACTCGCAACGCTGCGCTCCCCGCCGTAAACCAATTCCTGAATGCTCACGGTGCACGGCTCCGGGGCAGCGCGGCAGACTTCTTCCTGCATGAGCGCGTTGAGGAAACTGCTCTTCCCCGCCTTCACTTCGCCCACGATCACGAGTAGAGCCGCCGATTGCAGATTGTTCAGGCGCCCGCGCAAGATCTGTGTCCCCTCCCCATCCGCGCATTTTTCCACGAGCCATAGAGCGCGCTGCATGAGGACGCGCAAGGCATCGAACTGCTGCTTTAGTCCCGGGCTTAAAATCTGAGGATTCATCAAATCTGCGACTGTTGTTGCCGACCTTTCGCCGTCCCACCCAGTCGTAAGGGCGCGCATCATATTCGATCGCCGGTGTTGCTGCCTATGCGGAAATTTGTTTTCGGGATGGAAAACTGATTCCAGGCCTCCGAGCCGCGCGACGATGCTGCTACTCCAGTCCAAGCTGCGGCTCCACTGCACGGCTCGGAGCTTCATCAGGGGTTCACTCCGACCTTGCTTTGGTCGCCGGGGCACTGGCAGAATCTCCCCCGGCAACGGGGACCTGCTCTCATGGCCGGACGCGACAATTCCAAGGACAAAAAGGACATCTTCAAGACGCTGCTGTCGCGTTGCCCGCGCCTTTGCCGTTTTGTGCAACGCATCGGCTGGCTCAATCGCCTGGCCAACGCGCTCATCATCAATCACGCCATTCTGGAAATCCCTACGCGCCCGAATCCGCTCAGTTGCGGCTGGGCTTACACCACTTGGGAAGGCCTCACGAATCGACGCTGGAGCGGACGTCATCTCCCACCGCAACCGGCACTCGTGGAGCGGAAGGACGCGCGCACGGTCGCCACCACGCTCTTTCGCCGGGAGGACAAGATGATCGAATCGCCGAAATCGACCCTCCTCTTTCCTTATTTTGCGCAGTGGTTCACGGATGGCTTCCTCGCGGCCGATCAGGTCGACCGCCGATGCAATCACTCCCGCCACGAAATCGATCTCTCACAGCTCTACGGCTTCAACTATGAGACCAGCCAGCTCATTCGCGAAAAAGCAGGTGGCCGGCTGAAGAGCCAGCAAGTTGGCGGAGCGGAGTTTCCCCTCTTCGCGCTCGATGAAGGCGGCCGGCTTAAACGCGAATTCCGGCACCGGCGCACGTCTTTTCGCGACTTCGCCGACATCGGGGCGCATCAGTTGGCGGTGAAAAAGAAGGAGGGCGAAGACGGATCGCACCTGTCGGAATATCCGCTCGAATTTCCCGATTATGCCGGCTACGCGGAACCGCCCGATCCGACCCGGCCCGACTACAGCCCGGCGATTCCTTCGCACCTCCTCTATAACGAGCTGCGCCTGGCAAGCCCGCCGGAAGAGCCGCGGCCCGGCGAGACTTCGGAAGCATTCGAAAGCCGGCGACGCTCCTGGTTCGCCCTCGCGAACGATCGCGGAAACTCCACCCCGGGTTTCGTCATGATGA
>JBDUAH010000301.1:0-3255 GCA_040004745.1 Chthoniobacterales bacterium
GCGCGCCGACGTGAATGGTCTCGGAAAGGACGCGCTGAATCTCGGATTTGATCGCATCATCCAAGTCATCCGGCACGAGGCAAAGCTCGTGCATGGCGTAACGGCCACCTACTTTCAAGATCCGCGCGGCCTCCCGCACGATCTGGCTTTTCTGTGCCTGACCTTGCATTGTTAGCATTGCTTCTCCGTAAACAACCGTGGCGGAGTTGTCCGGCAACCCGGTATCCGAAGCGCTGCCGGCAACACACCTTTGATCGGCGCCGGTGAGAAGATGTTGGATCCGCACAGCTGCGGCTTCATCTCCTTCGATGGCGATGTAAGAAGCGGGACGGAGATCCAAGACGAGTTTGGTTGTGACTCCGAGCCCCGGCGCAAATTCCACCACCGCATCGGAGCGGCGAATATCCAGCGCGCGCAGCATGGAACGGGTCAGGTCCAATCCGCCTGGACGCAATACCCGTTTGCCAAGCCTCGCGAGTAACCAGTGGCCTGGCATTTTGCCAGCGGTCAGCCCGACTCCGGGGAGTGGAAGTTCAGTATTTGTTTTCATGTTTTTGGACTCATTGGATATAGGCTTCTTTCGCAAGCCTGTTGCGAGATCGCAGTCTGACGTAATTCCGGATCAGTAACGCGGCCGGATAAAAGACTTCTTCGACGAGACGAATTCGCAGGAGCAGTCTTTCGGCGAAGTCCAGAACCTCATGGGCGTCCTCCGCGCCCGCTATGGTGCGGAGTTTTTCGGCCGCCGCGATGAGAGCGGTGTGCTCGTCGTGCAGAAAACGTTCGCTCTTCTCAAGCTCGTCCCATTCAGAAACATCCTCCGCGGCCGCGAGATCGATCCGATTAGCCGCGAGCGGCGCGAGCAATCCGAGGATGCGCAAGACTTCCCTGTCCTCCTTATGCAAATGCGGTTCCAACAATTGCGCGAGCACTTCCGCGGCGATCATGGTTTGACCTCCGGCTTGCATCGCCTCCAACAATGCCGCGTTCAGCTGCGCATGGCTGAGCTGGAGCGACTCCGGGATGCGAAGCTCCACTAGCTCAGAAGAAACAAGCTGCGTTGCTGCGGCAGTATCGTCTTCGCCCGTTAGGCGCCTCCGCAGATATTTGCCGATAAGAATCACCAAAGGAGTGAAGACCGACTCATCGAGCCACGCCCGAAAGAGCAGCCGCTCGGCAAATCGAGCGTGCTGTGTTTTTCCTTCTGCACGCGCGGCGGCGACGAAGCGCTTTATGGCCGAGAGGATGGTCGCGTGTTCCACTTGCAGACCGTGCAAGTCATTCTTCAACTGGTCGATTTGCGGAAGAACCTCGAGCATCTCCGAGCTGACTTCACCGCGCGCGAGAAGCGATAAAAGCCCAAGAGGCTGCAACACATCCATCCTCTCTTTTTCGAGATGCGGCAGCAGGATGGCTTCGAGTAACCCCGCCGCTTCACCAGTGTCTCCGCCCGTCTCGGCAGCGCCTCGCAACGCCGTGCAGATCGCTTCTTCACGTAACCGCAGCGGCTCTGGAATCTGAAGCTTCATGTCACGCCACAGTGCCTCTGCTCGTTAGGCCCGGGGCCTTGCGCCGCACTCCATCCTGCGGCCCGAAAACGCGGGGGAAGATTGTCCAGTTCCCGTTGAAGCCTTTCCTTTAGTGCTGTCTGCTCCGGGCTGGCGAGGAGTGCCCCAGCCCAATGATAGGCCTGGGATTCTTCGAGCGCGTTGTGCGTGTGGAAGCGCCGTCTTAGACGCGTCATTTGCCCGCGCACCTTTGCGAGCACCGGCGCTGCGTCATGCCGATCACTCCGGCGCAGTTCCCGCAGTTGTTTCATGGCGGCCGTTAATTCGCTCATGAAGAAATCGTGGTCGGCGCGGAGCTGCGCGATGATCTCCTCCACTGTTTCCAGTGCTGGAACCTCGGCGGCTTTGCCTGAACGTCTCGAGGCCTTCAGCAGAATCGGAAACAAATGGATGTTTTCAGCGCGGATGTGCATGGCGAGGCGCGCCCAGAAGAGATCGAGATTTTTGAAGCTCCGCTCGACGTCCTCATCGGCGAGCGCGGAGAAGAGAGCGCCCGAGGCCGCGTCAAGTTCCGAGTGATCGTGCGCCAGGAGCATGATGAATTAACCCAAGGAAGGTGGAACGATCAGGAAACCCCAAGGGCGCGCGGGAAGAGCACGTTGTTCTCCTCGTGAATGTGCTGATGCATGTCCTTCTCCATTTGGCGCAGGCCGTCGTAGAGCGCGCGCATGGTGTTGCAAGCCCAGTCAGGCGCTGTGTAGCCGTCGGTTAATTGATCAAACTGAGCCAGGGCCGCGCCGGTGCTCAAATGTTCCGATTCGAGCTTCTCGAACTCGCCTTTGAGCGCGGAAACTCTCTCAGCTTTGTCGCCATCTGCGGCCTCCAATTGCCGGATCGCGGGAAAGACCCGTTCGTTTTCCTCTGCGGTATGGGCCGAGACCTTCTCGCTGAAGATCTCAAACACGCGCCGCACATCCAGCAATCGCGGCTCGGCGTCGCCATGGGTGGCGGCGACCTTGCGCGTCATGAAGTTGAGACGCGGTAATTCCTCCCCCAGATAACCGTGATGGACCCGTTCAATGTGATCGCACAGCTCGTGGAGCGTGAGGGTGTCGGGATCGGCCTCGACTTCCTGTCCTGCGCGATCGAGGGCAGAGAGCATGGCGGCGACCGTCGCGGGATCGAGGTTTTTGGCCTGGCAGGCTTCGGCCAGAGACTTTTTCCCGCCACAGCAATAGTCGATCCCGAGGTTTTCAAAAACGCGGGAGCGTGCCGGGAAGACCCGAACAATTTCTCCCACGGTGGTTTCAGGCGTGATCCTCTTCATGATGAGCCGAAAGTAATCGAGCTAAAGATAGATTTCAAATACATTTTTAACGCAGATGGTTAGAAGCAGTACAGTGAATGCAGCTTTACCTTGATTTTCCTCTATCCAGCAACAAAGTGCCTCCTATGCAGGTGAGCGCCTATTCCGACTATTCGCTCCGCCTCCTCATGTACGCCGCTCTCCGTAGCCCGCACCGGGTCACGATCGTGCACGACCTCGGCCGCAGCGGCTACCTAAAGACTTATCGCGGGATCGGCGGCGGATTTATCCTCGCCCTGCCCGCGGGCAAGATTGGCGTCGGCGACGTGGTGCGATTGGGCGAAGAAAGCGACACCGTGATCGAATGTAAAAAGAGACGCGAAGGACCATGCCGCATCCGTTCCGTCTGCCGTTTGAGGGGGATGCTGGATGAAGCGGCCG
>JBDUAH010000302.1:0-3255 GCA_040004745.1 Chthoniobacterales bacterium
CCATCCTGCTCATCTTTTTTGTCGTCTCGACCACGTTCAAAAAGGATCAGCCCGAAGTGCAGATCAACCTGCCGGAATCACAAACCGCGACGAAGGCGCCAGCGGAAGCTGATCACGCGCTTTTGAGTGTGAATGAGAACGACGAGGTCCGGCTCGACGGAACGCTCCTGGCGATCGACGAACTCGAAAATGCGGTGCGCGCTCTCAGCGGCCCGCGCAAATCAACCCTCGCCTTGCAGGCGGATAAGAAAGCCTCTTTCGGGACGATCATTAAAGTAATGGATGCCTTGAAACTCGCCGGCGTGAAGAATTTGCCGGCCTTCACCCACGGGGAGAAATGAAGCGGCCGATCGTGAAATATGGCGACCCGGTTTTGCGCGCGAAAGGCAAACGCATCGCGGCGGTTAGTGACAGCATCCGCGAACTGGCGGCCGATATGATCGAGACGATGCACGGTGCGAACGGCGTCGGCCTGGCGGCGCAACAAGTGGGTGAGGCGTTGCAGCTTACCGTGCTCGATATCTCGGGCGTGGAGGATCGGCCGAGCACACTGAAAATGGGCGGGGCGGAAATCGATCCGCTCACCGCCATGCCGCTTATTCTGCTCAATCCGATCCTGGAGTTGGATGGCGAAACGATTTGCGGAACGGAAGGCTGTCTCAGTTTTCCGGAGATCAACGCGGAAATCGATCGCGCGCATTACGTCTTCGTCAAAGGCGAGACACTCGAGGGGGAAAAGATCGAATTCGAAGCGTCAGGATTGCTCGCGCGCGCTCTGCAACACGAGGTCGATCACCTCAACGGCATCCTGTTTATCGACCGCATGAGTTCCGCCGCGAAAGCCAGTCTGGCCAGTCGCTTGAAGCGGATGCAGAAGGAAACACAGCGCGGCTAGATCGCTTTATATTTGACTGTGATCGTGCGGTAAACGAGCGCCTCGCGCTGCGCCGAAAAGTAAAAGAGTTCCAGCATCGTCCCGCCCACGATCCACTGGTAGCCGACCAGGGTTTGCACGACATCGGAGTCGGTATCGCGCGTGCGTGAGACCAGCTTCCCAGTGCCGAATTTTCCGTCGAAGTAGCGCCGGATGTCGCCCATGCGAGTGTTATAATGCTCGATCGTCCACTGGTCGTATTCGTATTGCAACTCGACCTCGATGAGGAAGCCTTCCTTAAATTCGAAAAGCGTGCGCTTGAGCCCGGGCTGCACCAGCCCTTCCACGGTCCAGACGTCGCGCTTATCCTTCTTTTCCCGCGTCACGATTTTAGCCTTCGCGACAATCAGGATCTGTTCGACGCGGGCCGCGGAATCATTCCAGCGGAAGCCAAATGGCGGCGGAATATCATCGCCGGCTGAGACTGGGAGAAGGCCGCTCAGGGTAGCTAATGTGAGGAGAAGAATAAGGCGACGCATCACTCGTTATTCCAGCGCAGAATTGGAGACTGTGTAGCGCTGCACGAGCGGCTTGAGCACGGTCTCGACTGCGCGTCGACGGTCGGGACTGGCATCAAAACGTTCGAGCTCCGCTCGGTTCCGGAAGGTGAAAATAGCGCACAAATCGAACGACTGTTCAATACCTGGGCGTCGCGCGGGAAGGCCTCGGCCCCCTTCCGCATGCGTGATTCCTGGGAGCCGACGAAAGCTTTCGGAAGCGCGCGCACCCGGCGCGCGTTCATTCGCATTACCCGGCCGCTTGAGCCAGAAAACGACGACGTGTTTGATCTCACCGTTCGTGACGGCCGGAACGGAAATCGTCGGCGCGAGCAGGGTCGCGTGGGGGAAAAAGACAGAGGACAATGACGGATCACGAACTGACAAGTCGCGCGGATGCAGAGGTCGGGCGAGTGGGAAAATCGATTGCATTGTCGCGGCGCATCCCACTTCGAAGGGTCTCATTCGGCGGCGAAGTGGAGCGAGGTCCCGGGGGCGGTCAACCTCGTGCGCAAGTGGTGTGGTTAGACTTACGAGGGGTGTGTCGGTTCAATTTTTCAGTCAAGATTTTTTTAGGCGATCGGGCAAAATAAACTTCCCAATTTTTCTTGTCGGTTCTTTGCTTCGTTTCTAATCTCAAGCCGCTGGCAGGGAGGGACGATGGCGGGTGTGAATAACATGTGAATAGCTTGGCAGCGACTAGAGAACTTTAGAATGAAGATAATGCCAACCCGATCGACGCCACCCCCCCCTACAGACAAACTTAGCCAGCGCCCAAAGCACGCCGAAGTGGGCTTCTGTGCAATTTCTCCCTCGTATTTTCCAATTTTAACGACTTTTCCTCCATCGAAGGATGTTTCCGGGACGCATGGTCAAAAGTCAGGCCACCCTGTCAATTTTCTGCAATTTTCCGCACCTGCGCTCTCTCAGCGAGTTGCTTAACCCTGTTAACAAGTCGTCATGGACGAGAAGTGTACTCAGATTTGGCAGAAGCTATCTGCCGCCATCAGGCCACAAGTCAGCCCGGATACTTTTCAGCGCTGGTTTTCCGCCGTGCGGCTCGTCGATATCACCGACGAAACGGTGACATTGTTGGTCCCGAACAACATCTATCAGTTCTGGATTGAGAGTAACCATATGGCCGTACTGCAAGGCGCGATCGGGAGCGTTTTCGACGGCCCGAGGTCGGTAAATTTTACGACACCCACGGACGGCCCGGTGGCTGCATCTGAAGCACGCCATTCCGCGACCGTGGAGGAAGAACCGGAACCGGAAAGCGCGCTTGCGGCGAAGACGAGCAACAGCACACTGGGGCTGAATCCGCGCAATACTTTCGAGTCGTTTGTGGTCGGGCCTAACAATGAGATCGCGCACGCCGCCAGCCTCGCAGTCGCGCAATCGCCCGCTCGCACCTACAACCCGCTCTTCGTTTACGGTGGCGTCGGCTTGGGCAAGACGCACCTCATGCAGGCCATCGGCCAGTACGTCTGCTCGAAAAAGAAAAACGCGAAAGTGATGTATCTCTCGAGCGAACTTTTCATCAACGAGTTCATCGATGCGATCCAACACAGCACGCTGGTGAAATTTCGGAAGCGCTATCGCCAGGCAGACTTGCTCTTGATCGACGACATTCAATTTCTCGGCGGCAAAGAGCGTTCACAGGAGGAATTTTTCCACACTTTCAATACGCTTTTCGATGGCCATAAGCAGATCGTGCTTTCGAGCGATCGGCCGGCCTCCGAGATCGCGAATCTGGAGCATCGTCTCGTCTCCCGTTTTGAGTGGGGCCTGACTGCGGAACTGCAGCCTCCCGATGTCGAAACG
>JBDUAH010000056.1:0-10962 GCA_040004745.1 Chthoniobacterales bacterium
TCTACGTTTTCCGGATATTTGTTTGCTGGATCGGCCATATTCCCTCGAAAATTGTTCGGCAAGGTTAGGAAGAATCGCCCGCCGCGCAAGGATATTTGCCGCAGCTTTGTGGCGGTCATCGCGTGGCTTGTCCTCTGCGCCGCCCGCAATCTGCGGGTAGGGACATCGCGCTGCGATGTCCGATCCGCGTGGTAAGCTCTCCCGCAATGGAACGGCCCGACAACGTGCCACCCGCCTCGGACGCCGCCGCGCGGCGTCCCTACCCGCGCGCACCGGGGGACGGACCGCGCCTTCCCGTTCCACCGCGCAAGACCCTCCCACACGAATCTCCATCATGGGTCGATCCCGCGAAGGAAATCTATTTCATCACTATTTGCTGCAAGAAACGCGGGGTGAACCAGCTCGCACGACCCGCCATCTCCAAGCCGCTGATCGACACCATCAAGCACCGCAACGAGAGGGGCGATTGGTATGCGTACATCGCCCTGCTCATGCCCGATCACATCCACTTCCTTCTCTCCTTCCCGCGCGAAAGCCGAATGCAGAACACGGTCAGCAAATGGAAAGAGTGGACCGCGAAGCAACTCAAGATCCAATGGCAGCGCGACTTCTTCGAGCATCGTCTACGCGGCCACGAAGGTTATCGCGAGAAAGCCGATTATATCATGACCAACCCCGTCCGCGCCGGCCTCGTCGCGACCACTGAAGATTGGCCGCACGCCTTCATCGCCGACCCGCAAGATCGGCGTAGGTAGGGACGGCGCGCTGCGCCGTCCGACCAGTGTGGATCGCGCAAGAGACGCTCGAACGCCCCGCCACGCGCCTCGGACGCCGCAGCGCGGCGTCCCTACCCCCCGTTCCGCGGTCGCAGTAGGTCAATGCCGCTGGTTTGCGCGCGCATCAACGCTTCGCCTATGAGCACCGCGTTCACGCCCGCCGCTTTCACCCGTGCCACATCCTCCGCGGTCCGCAGCCCGCTCTCACTCACCAGGACGATTTCGTCCGGCACCTCTTCGCTCAGCGTTTCCGTGACGGCGAGATCCACCTCGAAAGTAGCCAGGTTACGATTGTTAATCCCAATGATCCGCGCGTCCGTCTCCAGCGCGCGATCCAGCTCCGCCAGCGTGTGCACCTCCACCAGCGCATCCAGTTGGTAGAGCGCCGCCGCCGCCAGCAGCCGCACCAGCGTTTCGTCATCCAGCGCCGCCACGATGAGCAAAATCGCATCCGCGCCCGCCGCCGCCGCTTCGATGATTTGCACCTCATCGAGGATGAAATCCTTTCGCAGCAACGGCACCTGCACCGCCGCGCGAATCTGCCCGAGGTAATCGAGGTGGCCTTGAAAAAAATGCTCGTCCGTAAGGACAGAAATCGCTTCCGCCCCGGCTTGCGCGTAATTGCGCGCGATCGCCACCGGATCGAACAACTCCACGATCACGCCCGCGGAAGGCGACGCCTTCTTCACCTCCGCGATCAGCGCCAGCTCACCCGCCTCCCCGGTTAGCGCCGTCTCGAAACTGCGAAAGTCATTCCGCAACAGCGCCGCCGTGCGTAAGGCCTCGCGGCGGGGGCGCAGTCGCTCCATCTCCGTGCGTTTCACCGCGAGAATATCGTCGAGACGGCTCATCAGTTTGGCATCCCTCTAGCAGATGCGGCTCAGGATTCCACGAAACTCTCCGGCGGGCACGCCCCGTAGGGAGCCGTCGCGCCCTCGCGCCAGAGTCTCTCCGCCCACCGCATCGCTCCCTCCGTCCCGGAGCGGGCCGACTTCAGTCCCATTTTCCGACCGCTCCGCACCGTCTTCCTGCGCTCCGGCCGACCGGTCGTCGGGGGTGGCTGACCGGTCGCCCGTCACGGACGAGCGGTCGTTTGTCGTGGATACTCCAGCGGCCGTCACGGGCGAGCCAGCAACCGCCGTGGAAACTTCAGCCACTGCTGCGGATGCTTGAGCCACTGCTGCGGATGCTTGAGCAACCGTCACGGACGAGCAAGCAATGGTGGCGGATGCTTAAGCAACTGCCAGGAAGACTTAAGCGTCCGCCGTGGAAACTTGAGCGTCCGCCGTGGAAACTTGAGCAACAGCCATGGACGAGCACGCATTTTGGGCGTCCGCAGGGTTGAAAATGCTTTACCCGGGAGCGCTTTTCCGGCCAATCTGCGAGGCATGGCCATCCACAACTCCTACATGCCCACTACCAACCAGGGCATCGGCGATATGCTGACCGCCTTTGCCGCTAATATCCCCGGCGCGCTCGCCACCAAATACAACGTGACCGCCGACGAGATCGAGCGCGTGACCCAGGCGCATCTGGCTTGGATGTGGTTCGACGAGGCGCTGGCGATCGCGCGGGCGTGGTCGGTAAGCCTGACGGCGAACCGGGACGCGCTTTCCACCGGGGCGCAGGGCACTTTCGACCCGCTGCCGGGGTTGCCGACCCTGCCGAAGCCGCCGACGCTGCCGAGCGGCGCGCCGGTGCAGATCGAGCATTCCTTTTTCACCTTCTTCGCGGCGCTGGTCTCGCGCATCAAACGCGACTCGCATTACGACGTGGCCGATGGCACGCTCCTGGGGATCGAGGGCACCCCGCAGCCCCGGCCGCTCCCCTCCGTGGTCCCCGCGCCGAGCGTGGCGCTGGTCACGGCCGGGCACCCGGAAGTCACCTGCCCGAAGGGCCAATTCCAAG
This sequence comes from Chthoniobacterales bacterium, assembly GCA_040004745.1. GTDB lineage: Bacteria > Verrucomicrobiota > Verrucomicrobiia > Chthoniobacterales > UBA10450 > JACCTI01. Next base: position 2,685 of record JBDUAH010000056.1, read on the forward strand.
GGTTCAAGGTGTTCCTGAACCGCCCCGGCCAGCCCTCGAAGGACCTCGGCCTCTCGCTCTCGCGGCATTTCGAGGTGACCGAGCCGCTGCCGGCGGCGGGCACGGCGGAGATCTGGAGTTTCGTGGTGCAGTATGTTTACCAAAACGCGCCCTTCGGCCAGATGAGCCAGCCGGTCAGCATCACGGTGCGGGGTTAAACCGAGCTCCCCGTTCCCCAGTTCAACCTGGGACGAGGGGGTCACGTAACCCATCGCCGAACAAACAACCGACACCCGGCCGGATGGCACCCCCATCCGGCCGTTTCGTTTTCTTGGCTTGGCAGACGCCGCGTTTCGACCAAACTGGCATCCCTCATGCCGTCGCTTTATCCAGAAGCCCTCTCGCGCCGCAGCCGAAATAGGCGAATATCCGTTTCGTATAATCTTTGGTAGGCGCCTCAGATACGCGTCATGAAAACACCTCGCTTTGTCTCTATTCTCTTCACCACTCTCGCACTTTCCATTTCGTCACCACTCAGCGCGCAGGACGGCTGGTTTTTCTCAGCCCAGCCGCCGATTGTGATTCGCTTCGCCGACCTCAAAGTTTATTTCACCAACACAGGCGACAAGGTCTTACATGGGGTCACAGTGACAAGCATCGACAAAGACAAGAATAAGTCGTCCAGGGTCATCATTGACACCATCGAGCCGCACAAGACGGCCGTTGTAGATTTCGCCGTCGAATTTGTCCTTGATGCTTCGCTCACCTGTACGGATTACAGTAAACCGCTTCCCATTAAATACCCCTGAGCACATCGATTGAGCACATGGCTGCCGAAGTTTACACGCATCGTACTGAGCCGGACGAAGACGGGAATGTCTTTCACATCGAGTCGCCGAGGGAGATCGTACCACGAATCATTTTCGAAACTATCGCTTGGTATAAGTCGGAGCCACACCATGCCGGTTTCAGCGAGCCCGAACGCAACAAGCACATTTGGATATCAGTCGTCGAAGCGGCCGGTGGTGCTCACCGTGGCTGGCGATATCTCCCCGACGCCTAACTACGGGGAGAAAAGGGGCCGGTCCCATAATCTCGGCAGATCGACTCGATAGGGCTGGCGGGGAATGAGGCAGGATCGGTTCATTCCGCGGCAAGACCCCTCTTATTTCGCTCATTTTCCTGCCGAGATTATGGGACCGACCCTTTTTCAACCCGATCGCCTTTTTGCGTGCCCCGGTGGCGAGGGCGCCTTTGGCCAGGAGGTGGCGCCATTTTTGGCCGCGCGGTACTCGAGCTGGAAGTGGACGGCGAAATTGGGCTGAATAATCGACGCGCGGCGGCGGTCGAATGGATTACCGGCGGGGATTGCTCTGCCGGGATTAAATAACCACAACCACTGAGGAGACAAAAAATGAAAAAGATCATCCTGACACTGGCTTGTGCTGCGATCGCGCCATTGGCGTTTGCGCAGACGAGCACGACCACGGAAACGAAGAAGACCACCGATACCCCGCTGAGCAGCAAAACGGAGACGACCACCACGACGCAAAGCAGCGACGGAACGGTGAGCACGTTTGAGCCCGGTAAGACGATCGTGGTGCGCCGCGTCGGCGTGACCGATCCGGTGAGCTATGCGCTCGGCAAGACGGTGATGTATGTGAACAAGGCCGGCAAGACCATCGAAGCCTCGATGATCAAGCCAGGCGTGCCGGTGCACGTCTACTACAGCGGGCCGGAGACATCGCGGACCGTGACCAAGGTAGAAGTCGAACAATAATTCCGCAGCGAGGAATCAACGGAACGCCGCAAAGCTCCGCGTGAGCTTTGCGGTTTTCCTGTTCTCTCCGCCGCGACTGTGGCCGATGATTGTTAGCGGTCTCGCGCGTCTGACACCCGCGACGACGCACTCGGATGGTCCAGGGAACGCGGCGAAGTCCGTCGCGGCGCGGCGGTCGTAAATGCGCGAAAGGTTCTAGGAACGATGTTAGCGCCGATCGCCCTCCGGATTCTCTACGTGGATGACGATGCGGCGTTGCGGGAGGGGGTCGCGTCCGCATTCGCGCACGAAGGCTGCCCGATCACGACCGAAGCGGATGCGCTGCGCGCCGCCGCGACGGATTGGCGACTGGTTGACCTGCTCATTACTGATTACTCGATGCCGGCTATGGACGGGCTCACGCTAGTGGAGCGGGCGCGCGCCGCCGGGTTTGCCGGGCCGGTGATTTTGTTCTCCGGGTCCGTGCTGCCGGCGATCGCACAACGTGCGCAGGCGATGGGCCTTCGCCAGATCGTGGATAAGGGCGATGGGCCGTCGGCACTCTTGCGCGCGGTGCGGGCGAGCTGAAGGCGGTTGAACCCGCGCCGGCCAATTCCGGGGCGCGTATAATTCAGGATGCGAAACTGGTATGCCCATCTCCTGCGTGAGTGGACAGCCGCGCGCCGCCCGATGCGACCAGCCTTCGCGCGGCCGGAGCCGTCGAGCTGGGATGATCGTGATCTCACGGTGGCGTGGCTCGGTCACGCTACGGTCCTGATCAACTTTTTTGGGATTCACGTTCTCACCGACCCCACGCTTTTCCCGCGCGTGGGAGTCCGGTGCCCTGGCTTTACGATTGGTCCCAAGCGTTTGACCGCGCCGGCACTGAGCGTGGAAGAATTGCCGCCGATCGATGTGGTGTTGCTCTCGCATGCGCACTTCGACCATTTTGATCTGCGCACGCTGCATCGTTTGCCGCGCACGGCCGATGTGATCACTGCGCCGCGCACTTTGGACCTGCTGCGCTGGACGCGATTTGAGAAAAAGATCGAACTGCGCTGGGGCGAAACGACCGAGGTGCGACGCCCGGCCGGTGCGCTGAGCGTGCGTGCATTCGAAGTGAAACACTGGGGTGCGCGGATGCAATACGACGACTTCCGCGGTTACAACGGCTACGTCCTCGAGCGCAATGGCCAGCGCATTATCTTCGGCGGCGATACCGCGATGACGGACAAATTCGCCAGCCTGCGCAGGAGCAAACCCTACGCCCTCGCGATCATGTCCATCGGTGCCTACAATCCGTGGATCCGCGTCCACGCTTCGCCCGAAGAAGCCATCGCCATGGCCGACGCCGCTGGTGCAGACTACGTCATGCCAGTGCATCACCAGACCTTTCGGCTCAGCGTGGAGCCATTCCGGGAACCGATCGAGCGGTTCGAAAACGCGCTCCGCCGGACGCCGGAGCGGGTTGCATTGCGGGAAATCGGCGAAACGTTTCGACTGCCATGAGCGAGACGAAGCAACGGGCGGGTTGGGGGCGGCGGGTGGTCGATTGGTTAATCTTCGTTGCCATTTTCCTCTGGTTTCTTTGCTCACTGCTGGTGCTGACGAGCGCGCCCACTTCTTTGCTTTGGGTCGTCGCTATTCTCGTCACGGAATGGGGCCATTACGCGGGCTGCATTGCGCTCTTGCTCGCGGTGTTGAGTTGGCGTCGCGGCTCTTTGGGACGGGCGATGTCGGTGTTGGCGCTCGTGAGCGCGGCACTTTGTTTCTCGCCGGCCATTCGCGCGGCGGGGATCAATCGCTCACTGCCGCAGCGGATCACGGCGGCGTTTGGTTCGCTCCAGAGTGTGAATGGACGCGCCCGGCCATTTAGCGCCCTTGATCTCTTCCTCGGCGTTCCGACTTCTGGTGTGGAGGTGACGGAGCACGTCTACACGCAACGCGGATCGACGCCGCTCAAGCTCGACCTCTATCGCTCGCGTGAGATCGTCGCTCCCCAGCCGATCGTGATCATGATTCACGGCGGGGCGTGGCGGACCGGCAGCAAGGCGGAGCTGCCAGCGCTCAATCGTTATCTGGCGCAGCAGCATTACGCCGTCGCCAGCATCGATTATCGGCTTGCACCGGAATCGCGGTCGCCCGCTGCGGTCGATGACGCTTTCCAGGCGATCGATTACTTGAAGACGAATGCGGCTGCGCTCCGCCTCGACCCGACGCGGATGGTGCTGATTGGTCGTTCGGCGGGCGGGCAAATCGCGCTCGCGGTCGCCTACGCGGGGCGCGAGCCGGCGATCCGCGGGGTGGTTGGCTTTTATTCGCCGTCCGATTTGGTGCTCGGTTACGAGAAACCAAGCCGTCGCTGGGTGATCGATTCATGCAAAGTGCTGAGAGATTATCTGGGCGGCACGCCCATCGAAAAGCCGGACGCCTACGCCGTGGCGTCGCCGATCAACTTCGTCAATGCTAACACGCCGCCGACCCTGCTTATTCACGGCCAGCTCGATCCGCTGGTTTGGCCCGAGCAGAGCGAGCGACTAGCGGCGCGCTTGAAGGAAAATGGGCGTCCTTATTTCCACCTCTACATTCCGTGGGGCACGCACGGCTGCGATGCGAATCTGAACGGTCCCAGCGGCCAGCTCAGCGTCTACGCGATCGATCGTTTCCTGGCTTACGCATTTCACGCACCGTTGTAGCCACGTCGCTGCGCGACGTGCAGAGGCGGCGTGATTAGCAGCGAGGCGTCTTATCTGGATAAGTGCGCCGCTCTCACACGTCCCACAGGGACGTGGCTACAGTGGGCGAGAGCATGACATCGCGCTTGCCGCGCTCCCGCCCGGGTGCCATCTTGGCGGCCCCCGGTCCCCATGCCGAAGTAGCTCAGTTGGTAGAGCAGCTGATTCGTAATCAGCAGGTCACGGGTTCGAGTCCCGTCTTCGGCTCCACCAAAACGCCGGAACCGTATTCCGCGCGTTTCATGGTCGAACAGCAAACTCCAGCGTCGCTGGCGGTCATTGTGCCGACCTTGAACGAAGCAGAGAACGTCGAGCCGCTAGTGCGGCAGATCATGGCACACGCGCCGAGTTGCGCTGAGATCATCATTGTCGATGACCAGTCGACCGACGGCACACAGGACCGCGTGCGCGCGCTCACGGCCGAGTTTCCGGTGCGACTGCTGGAACGGGAAAATCCGACGCTAGGGTTGGCGGGCGCGGTGATTGCGGGCGCGCGTGCGGCGCAGTCGGAGATTTTAGTGGTGATGGATGCGGATCTTAGTCATCCGCCGGACGAAATCGGAAATCTGGTCGCTCCGTTGCTCAACGGGGACGCGGATCTAGTGATCGGGAGTCGTTACATCAAGGGCGGCACCACACCGGGGTGGCCGTTGTTGCGTCGCATCATGTCGCGTGCGGCGGGGGCGCTGGCCTATCCGCTTACCGGAGTGCACGATTCGATGGCGGGATTTTTTGCCATTCGCCGGGTTCATCTTCTGGAAGTGGCTTCGACGGCGACTGGTTTCAAGATCGCCTTTGAACTCATCGTGCACGGAGGACGAAAGCTGCGGGTGCGTGAAATTCCCATCGCGTTCCACGACCGTGAGCGGGGCGTGTCGAAGATGAACATGCGCGTCGCAATGCTCTTCGGAGCACGCTGGCTGGCGGCGCTGGGGCGACGCGTCTTCTCGCGGGCGAAGTAGCGAGAAGGGCGGGCGTTATTCGCGACGCTGTAGCTCGGGAGGCCGCTCGTTATGCCAGGGAGTGCTCTGTTCGTAAGCGTAGGCGATTTGCAACAGGCGCGCTTCATCGAGCGGCTGGCCGATTAATTGCAATCCCACCGGCAGCCTTTCGCCGGTCGCGCCTGCTGCGAATCCGCAGGGAATGCTCATGGCGCAGACGCCGGTGAGATTGGCGGCGATGGTAAAGATGTCTGCAAGATATGTCTGCAGCGGATCTTTGGTGTGTTCGCCTACTTTGAACGCGGGCACGGGCGAAGTCGGCGACACCAGCACATCGACTTGCTCGAAGACGCGGGAAAAATCGCGCCGGATCAGTTCCCGCACTTTTTGCGCTCGCAGATAATAGGCGTCGTAATAACCGGAGCTGAGAACGTACGTCCCGAGGATGATGCGGCGCTTCACTTCGGCGCCGAAACCTTCTGCGCGCGTGCGCTCGTATTGGTCGAGCAGATTGCGGGGTTTCTCCGCCCGATGGCCGTAGCGGACCCCATCGTAGCGCGCCAGATTGGCCGACGCTTCCGCCGTCGCGAGCACGTAGTAAACGGCCACCGCGTAATCGGTGTGCGGCAACGAAACCTCCACGATCTCCGCGCCTAACGAGGAGAAGTGCTCGATCGCGCGCCTGACTGACTCGGCGACTTCGGGTGCGACGCCTTGGGATGCGAACTCCTTCACCACACCGAGCCGAAGGCCACGAATGTCAGCCCCGAGGCGAGCGGTGAAGTCATTAGGCGGCTGCTCCAGGCAGGTGGAATCCTGTGGATCGGGCCCGGCGATGGCGTTGAGGACGAGGGCGGCATCGCGGACATCGCGCGTCAGCGGTCCCACTTGATCGAAGGAAGATGCGTAGGCGGCCACGCCGAACCGCGAGACGCGGCCGTAAGTTGGCTTCAAGCCGACGATGCCGCTCAACGCAGCCGGTTGCCGCACCGAACCGCCGGTGTCGCTGCCGAGGGCGGCAATCGCTTGCCTCGATGCGACGGCTGCGGCGGAGCCGCCGCTGGAGCCGCCAGCCACGCGACTGAGATCCCAAGGATTTAGTGTGGCCCGCATGCTCGAATTCTCCGTGGAGGAACCCATGGCGAATTCATCGAGGTTCGTTTTCCCAAACGGAATCGCCCCTGCCGCCCTTAGCCGGCGAATGACGGACGCGTCATAGGGCGCGACGTATCCGCGCAGGATACGCGAGGCACAGGTGCAGGGCTGACCGGAGACGTTGATGTTGTCCTTGATCGCAATCGGCACGCCGCCCAGCGGCAGATTGACGTCCGCCCTCGCCGCTTCCTTCAGTGCCACGTCGAGATCCAACGAAAGATACGCGCCGATCTGCGGATCAATTTCCGTGATGCGCGCGTGCAGGGCTTGCAGCACTTCCGCAGGCGAGATTTCGCCTTGGCGGAGGAGTGCTTGCAGCGCCGTTATCCCCAGAGTCGGCAGGTCGCGCGCCGTCATTCCACGACTTTCGGCACGATAAAGAGACCCTTCGCCTGCTGCGGTGCGTTTTGCAGAGCTTCTTCCTGCGTGAACGACGGCGCGGCGGCGTCATCGCGGAAGATATCGAAGATCGGACTGGCGTGCGCCGAGACTTCCACCGCACTGACGTCCACTTCGCTCAGCTTCTTCGCGAAATTAATCACCTGCTCGAGCTGTTCTTGAAAGAGAGTCGCCTCCTCCTCGGTCAGATTGATCCGGGCCAGCCGGGCGATTTGAGAAACGTCGAGATCGGAGTTTGGCATTGCGGGAAGGATTTCTCGCCTAAAGGCCAACGGGGCCACAGAGGAAAAATTACGGGTAAGGGAGCGCCATTGCTACACGAGCAACCGTCGAACAGATGTGACAGACTTCGATTTGCTGGCGACGTCTAAAAGCGCAGATGGCTCACCAGCCATAGCACCGCAGCAGCAAGCGCGACGACCAAAAGAACGAAAATGATCCGGCCTTCCCGGCGTTCCTTTCGGAGCGAAACTCGACGACCACTGTAGCCGCCACTGTCGCCGTAGCGATTGTCCCGAAGCGCCATCGAGACATCCAACCGGCTGCCTTCCCGCGAGGCACGCGCCAGAATTTCCTCGCGCTGGCGACGATTCACCTCCTCCGCCACGTGCGGCGCTTCCGCGATCATGCGCTCCAGCTTTTGCATGTCGGCACGCAGCTTGGTCTCCTGTCGCGCCAGCTCCTGCTGCTTTTCAGTCAGGGGCGTGTCCGATCTCGAGGAGCTGCGACGCATGCGTGTATCTACTGGGTGCGCGCTGCCATCCAGAGAAAAATCGTCAGCGCCAGAATTCCAAAGACGATCAACGGCAGACTGAGCGCGAGCCCGATCTGCAGCCACTGCGCAAAACTATTGCCGCCGCCCAATCCAGCTTCAAACGCGGCTTCGGGCAGCCCTGCTTCACCCGACTCATCAGTTGCCGTCAAGCGGCTGCGCTGCTGGCTAAATTCTGCGCGCGCGTCATCCACCGCGCTGAGCGCACGGCTCAATTCCTTGTTCAACTCGGCCGGATTCCAGCTCTTCGGATCGATCGATTCGAGGAGAGAAAGGTGTTGCTCGAAGCTCTCCCGCGTCGCGCGAATTTGCTCGAGTTTCTTTTGCGAATCGTAGGCCTCCCGTTCCAGCACCACGAGCGAGCGAGTGAGCTTATCGCTCATTTCCCCGCGCCCGCGATCGAGCTCTTCCTGGCGCCGGCTCAGCTCTTCCAGCTCGCGTTTCTGTTTCTCGATCTGCTCCTGCTGTTTCTTCAGTAGGAAAAGCTGTTCCTGCGCTTTCTGGACCTGCGAATCGAGATGCTCGGTCGAATTCGCCT
>JBDUAH010000057.1:0-10959 GCA_040004745.1 Chthoniobacterales bacterium
ACCTCGGTTTCGTTTACACCTTTTCGCGCTGGCTGCAGGAGCATCCGGAAGAGGAGAAGAACAAGAAAATGGACAGCAAGCTGAAGGTGCCATTTATCTGTCAGTTCATCGCCATGCGCTGGTCGTATGAGGAACTGGTGGTGGCGCAGGCGAAGCTGAATCCGCTGACGCGTCGGCAGGAGCGAGTTAATGAGGAGATTCGCAGGTTGGCGCCTGAGGCGAAAACTCCCGAGGCCGTAGCGCGATTAAACGACCTTAAGGAAGTGCTCGCAATCTTGTCAGGTCTGGAAGCGAAGTCGGCCAAAGCGGTCGACAACTACCTGGTGTTGACTGACCGCATTGTCGCTGGGAAACGACCTTTCAATCGAGCGGACTTCAAGAACGCGGTCGGACCGGTGACGGCGGAACAGCTCTACATTAACCAGAAAATTTCCGACCTGATATCGAATGCGGAAATGGAGCAGCATGATTATCGCCGGGGCGGAAAACCGAACGTGTTTTTCGGCGCAGAAAAGCGCTATCTCGGAACGGAGATCGGCGTTTTCGTCTTCGATACCTGGGTGCTCGTGACGTCAACGCTTGTGTTGCTCGGCTTGCTGCTGTGGATCCTGCGGCGGCAATTGGAAGTGCGTCGCGGATAGCTCTTAATGACAAAAGCGCGCTGTACGGGTAGAAATCACGCGTGAGCACAAAAACTGCGGCCAAGAATCAAACGCGTCTCATCGTTGCCGATAGCGAACGCGATCCCGATATGCTCTACGCGACGCGCATGTTTGTTCCGGACCCGTTCATCTTTCTGGAACAGAATGGAAAGCGCACCATCGTCCTGAGCGATCTTGAGATCGATCGCGGGAAGAAGCAGGCGCAGGCGGATGAAATTTTGTCCTACAGTCAGTTCGAACGCGAGGTGCAAGGGAAGGCCAAGAAGGCGCCATCCTACGCCAAGGTGCTTTCTCATTTCTTGCGCAAACGCGGAGTGCGTTCCGCTCTCGTGCCGGCGAATTTTGCCTTGGGCTTCGCGGAGGAATTGGCCGCGCACAAGATTCGTCTGCAGACCTCGAAGGATCTCTTCTGGCCTGAACGCGAAGCCAAGACCGACGACGAGTTGCGTCTGATGCGCCGCGCGCTGTCGATCACGGAAAAAGGCCTGGCCCGGGCGATGGAAGTGTTGGCGGCTTGTAAATCACGACGCGGGAAGCGGCTCGATTGGTTCGGGCGGGTGCTCACTTCGGAAATTTTGCGGGCGGAGATTGACTCCGCGATTTTGCGCGCAGGCGGTTTGCCCGCGAACACGATTGTGGCGGGCGGTGACCAGGCCTGCGATCCGCATGAGCGCGGTTCGGGTCCGCTCTTCGCTGATTCTCTGATTATTCTGGACGTCTTTCCGCGTGACGCCGCCAGCGGCTATTACGGTGATCTGACGCGCACAGTGGTGCGCGGGCGGGCGAGCGAAGATCAGCGTCGCCTGTGGGAGACGGTGCGTGAAGGACAAGCGCTGGCTCTAAAAAAAATGAAGCCCGGCGTAGATGGCTTGGAGTTGCACAACGAAGTGAAGCAACTGTTCGCCGATCGTGGTTTTCCGACGGAAGTGCGGGATGGTCGGCAGGTCGGTTTTTTCCACGGGACTGGCCATGGACTCGGGCTGGAAATTCACGAATTCCCGCGTTTTCAGAAAACGGTCTTCAAGCCCGGACAAGTGCTAACGGTGGAACCCGGCCTTTATTATCCCGGACTCGGCGGCGTGCGGCTGGAGGATGTGGCCGTGGTCACGTCGAGCGGAAACAAGGTGCTCTCCCGTTTCGAAAAGCGGCTCGAAATTTGAGGGGGTGGACCCGGCCCGAAGTTTCTGCAGTAGCGCTGGGTGGATGCAGGCAGATGCGATGCCGCCTGATCGATTGTTAATGAACGAACGCGCCGATACGGCGTCTAATCTACGTAAACTTCTAAAAAACGATGATTCCTTTTCATGGCATTGGTGGGAACTGGCTGATTCTGGTGGGCGTGCCCCTACTCATCGGATTGTGGGCGCAATTTCGCGTCAGCAGCGCGTTCAAAAAGTGGGGTGAAGTCCGTGCGAGCTCGAACGTGAGCGGCGCGCAGGCGGCACGCGAAATTTTGCAGGCAGCGCAGATCAACGACGTGGACGTGGTAGAGACGAATGATTACCTCGGCGATCACTACGATCCGTCGAGCAAGCGTCTTTGCCTTTCGTCGAAGGTGTACAACGAACCCTCGGTCGCCTCGCTCGGCATCGCGGCGCACGAGAGCGGTCATGCCATCCAGCACGCGAAGGCGTACGCCCCATTAAAATGGCGGATGGCGATTGTCCCCCTGACGTCGATTGCTTCGCGGATGCTGCCGTTCGTGATCTTGGGTGGCCTCTTCTTCCGTATCACCGGCCTGATCACGCTCGGCATCTATTGCTACCTAATCTTGCTGGCGTTTCAGCTCATCACGCTTCCGGTGGAGTTCGATGCTTCGCGGCGCGCCAAGATCATCTTGCAGCAAATGGGGATGGTACAGCCCGGGAATGAAGTGGCGGGGGTAAACCGGGTGCTGAATGCGGCTGCGCTGACGTATGTAGCGGCTTTCGTGGCCACGCTCGGCAATCTGCTTTACCTCATGACGATAAGGAATCGCAACTAGCCTTGTCCGTTCTTCCGAAGATGAATCCCTCTATTGCCCTGCCGCCGGCTCGGCGGCTTTCGGATTTGTTGTCGTCTGGTCTGCCGTCGCGTGTTAAGCCTAAGCGCAACGCGATGGACCAACCGAGAACGGACGAAGACTCGAAGCTCGTCGCCCGGACCCAGGAGGGTGACGTGGCGGCGTTCGATGATCTCGTGGTGAAATACACACCGCGCCTCTACGGCTTGGTTTATAACATGACCTCGAATCACGAGGACACGAACGATCTCCTGCAGGATGTTTTTTCGAAGGCCCACAAATCCATTCGTGGCTTTCGCGGAAAATCGTCATTTTACACTTGGATTCACTCGATCGCGGTGAACATGACGCTGAATTTTCTGAAAAAGCGCGGGCGGCGTTTCAATCTCAGCCTTGACGACGTCGACGCCGGTATTCAGAACGACAAAGAGTTTCTGGAGTTGACGCAATCGAGCAGTCCGGTGCGCGAAGCTGACCTCTCAGAGCTTCAGGTAAGATTGAACGAGGCCATGATGAAACTGTCTGATGAACACAGAGCTGTGGTCACCATGTTTCACATTCAAGGAATGCCCCACGCCGAGATCAGCAAAATATTGCAAGTCTCGGAGGGGACGGTACGTTCCCGGCTCTTCTACGCGAATCGCCAATTGCAAAATTATCTGGAAGAATTCCGGAAGAACCCAGTTTCCTAGACCATCGCATGAACGACTTTAACGAGAATGACATTGGCACGCTGCTCCGTTTGAAAAAGCACGAGCAACCGCCTCCGGGTTATTTCGATAATTTTCTGCACGAGTTCCATCGCCGGCAACGCGCCGAACTTTTGCGTGAACCGCTCTGGCGGATCGCTTTGCGTCGTGCGCAGGATTTTGCGGAGCAATTTAAGGTGCCTTCACTGACCTCTTATCCGGCGGCCGCAACAGCTGTGATAATTTTGGCGACTGTGCTGTCGTTCAAGATGACCCAAGCGCCCCAGAGCCCAGGCATGGTGGCTCAGGAAACTCCAGCAGCGGTGCGGGTGACCGGTGATTCGGCCTGGAGTCTCTCCAGCCCAGTAAATACACGTTCGCTGGAGGACTCCAGTGTTTTTCAAACCGTCAGCGAAAGCGTCCCGACTCGCCGAAGCGCGGCGCCCCCACGCTACGTGCTGGATAGCACTCCCGTGAGTTATGAGGCGTCTTTCCGGTTCTAGGGTCAGGCGGAACTTTCGCTCCCCGTTCTTTTTCCCGACAGCCCTCGGGCCTCTGTGCCTTTTTGCGGCCGCATCGGTTGGTCTGCTTGGGGCGCAAGAGGAGCAGCCGAATGCACCAAAGGAGCAGCCGGCACCGCCTGCCGTCAGCGCGCCGGACCAATCGGCCGATTCGATCAGCCGCGAGGTGAAGGAAATTTTCCATCGTTCGGCGAAAGCGGTGGTGAAGATTCGCGGGAGAGACAAACATGGCCGTCTTGCGGGCACCGGCTTTTTCATCGATCCGACGGGAACGTTATTGACGGCTTTCGCGGTCGGCGCTGACACGCAAGATTTGACGGTCGAGATAGACGGCAGAGAGATTCCGGCGCGGCAGGTGTTGGCTGATCGGCGTAGCGGCCTGGCCATTTTGAAAGTCGATAACGTGTCGACTCCGGCATTGCCGATCGGCCATTCGAAAGATCTTGAGGTGGCAACGCCGGTGTTGACGGTTGGTTTTCCGCTCGATCTCCCTGAGACGCCAAGCTTCGGGATGATTGCCGGTTTCGATCGGAAGTATCTTGGACGCTATTTCTCCACCACGCACATTCGGGTGAATTTGACGACGCAGCGTGGCGAAGCAGGAGCGCCATTGCTCAATTTCAAAGGCGAGGTGGTGGGCGTGGTCCTGAGCGCCGTCGATGGCGGGGCCGCCTGCTATGCACTCCCGATGGATGCGGCGGAGAAGATTCGTGGCGATTACGTCCGCTTCGGTGAAGCACGGCACGGGTGGGTCGGCATCAACGTCGCACGTGCCGATACCCCGGAAGAGGGGTCGACCGCGAAGTTCACTGATATAGTCCCAGGCACTCCCGCTGCCGAATCGGGTGCAAAACCCGGCGATATTTTGCTTCAGGTGGGCCGCACTCCTGTGCACGAGCCAGAGGATGTCATCGACGCTTCTTTCTTCATCACCGCTGGAGACAAAGTGCCGATCACTGTCTTGCGTGGGGATCAGAAACTAACTTTCGAAGTAGAAGCCGATTTCCATCCTGCCGCGCAAAGGCCGCCGGTAATCGCTTCACCGCTTTCGCCGAACCAAGCGATGCCGCTTGGATTGGATCGAACGCCCTAACGTCGGCGATCGGTGCTCGTGATCCTACGCGAGCATTTCCCGGAATTCAGCTTCACTCAGGATTTTCACGCCGAGCGTCTTCGCTTTCTCCAGTTTGCTGCCGGCTTCTTCGCCGCCGAGCAGGTAGCGCGTCTTCTTGCTCACACTACCGCTCACCTTTCCGCCTCGCGCGATGATCGCTTCCGCGATCTCATCCCGTGGTTGCGACAAGGTGCCGGTAATCACCCATGTGCCGGTAAAGAACGAAGACTCATCGTGAAGGCTCGGCGCCGGACCTTCGTCCACCATCCGCACGCCGGATTGGGCGAGGCGCGCGATCAGCTCGCGGTTTGCCGGCTCCTGGAAAAAGCCGTGGATGCTTTGGCCGACTACTTCGCCGACATCCGGGATTCGTTGCAACTCTGCCGGAGTGCTCGCCATAATCGCGTCCATCGTTCGAAAATGATTCGCCAACGCGCGCGAGGACGTGACGCCGACGTGTAAAATTCCGAGCGCGAAAATGAGTCGCCAAAGCGGACGCGTTTTGCTGGCCTCGATCCCTTCGAGCAAGTTGCGAATGCTCTTTCCGCCCACGCGATCCAGGGTCTCCAGTTTGGCTGCGTCGAGCTGGTAGATATCGCTCACGTTCAGCAGCAGTTCGCGCGCGACTAGTTGCCCGACCATCATTTCGCCCAAGCCTTCGATGTCCATCGCCCCGCGACCAGCGAAGTGCTCAAGCCGGCGCCGCAACTGCGCCGGACATTGCGCATTCACGCAGCGCACGGCGACCTGGCCTTCATCTTTCTGGACCGCGCTGCCACATTCCGGACACTTTTGCGGCATCTGGAAAACTCGCTCTTCGCCCGTGCGAAGATCCGCCCGCACGTTGACGACAGCAGGGATTACTTCGCCTGCTTTTTCGATCACGACTGTATCGCCGATGCGGATGTCTTTGCGCGCGATCTCCTCTTCATTGTGCAAGGTGGCACGTGCAACCGTGCTCCCGCTGACCAAAACCGGTTCGAGCGCCGCGACTGGCGTGAGCACGCCGGTGCGGCCTACTTGCACCAAAATGTCCAAGAGGCGCGTCTCCACCCGTTCGGCCTCGTACTTATAGGCGATGGCCCAGCGCGGAGACTTCGCCGTGAAACCGAGGGCGGTTCGTTGCGCGAAGACATCCACCTTTACCACCGCGCCATCGGTTTGATAGGCGAAGCCGTGCCGCAGATGATCCAGCTCGCGAATTGCAGCGAGGATTTCCTCCACAGATTCTGCCATCCACCACTTCTCCGTCGCGGGCAGGCCGAGCTTTTTGAGCCACGGGAACAACTCTGAATGTCGTTCCAACTCCGCACCTTCCATCTCTCCTGTACCATAAAAGACCACGCCGAGCGGGCGGCGCGCGGCCATTGCAGGATCGAGCTGCTTGAGCGAGCCGGCGGCCGCGTTGCGCGGATTGGCAAACGGCGGCAGACCTTCCTCTGCGCGACTTTGATTCAACTTGGCGAAACCATCTTTCCGCATGAAAACCTCGCCGCGCACTTCCAGCAACGCGGGTGCTTTGCCTTTCAACGCTGCCGGGACCGCGCGAATAGTGCGGATATTTTGTGTAATATCGTCGCCCACGGTGCCGTCTCCGCGCGTGGCCGCGTAAAGTAGTTTACCCTTTTCGTAGAGCAGCGAGACGGCTACGCCATCGACCTTCGGTTCGATCACGACTGGGATGGATTGGTTAGGCAAAAGCTTCTTGAGCCGTCGGTAAAATTCGCCCACTTCTTCTTCGGAATAGGTGTTGTCCAGACTCAGCATCGGCGCGCGATGCGTGATTTGCGCGAACGCTTTGAGCGGCGTGCCACCGACTTTTCGCGTGGGCGAGTCGGCCGACGCAAACGCCGGGAACTGCGCTTCGAGATCGGCTAATTCACGATAAAGTCGATCGTATTCCTGATCGCTGACGAGCGGGGCGGCGTCTTCGTAATAGAGACGATTGTGCGTCTCAATCTCGCTCCGGAGTTCGGCGATGCGTTTCTGCGCGGCGCTTTCTTCGTCAGGCACGTCGCAGCATACAAATCTCGCGCGGCCCGGCAATCGCGGCGCGGCGGAGATCGGAAAGAGAGTGGCCTAGCGGCAGCGCCCGGCGCTCACGATGAGGATCGGCGGCTGCTCGAACTGCGCGACTTTGGGTGCGGAATGTTTCCGCGCGATCTTGGTCGCCGGACGATGTTTGCTTTTGCTTCGATGGGCCACGCGCTTCCGCGCCGTATGTTTTCGCGAAGCGATGTGATTCGACTTCGAAATTTTTTTCGTTTTTGCGATTGTCGACGCAGCTGCAACCGGCCGCATAGCCGTCACCATGGCTTTCGAATCGGACATTTCGCGCGGAGCTGGGGAAGCTTGGAGATCATTGAAAAACTCGCCCACGGCATAACGCTCGAAAACCTCTGGTGTCACGAGTTGCCGATGCACCGTTCCCGCGTTGTCGCGCAGAAGAAAAGCGTAGGAGCCATCAATTCCAATAGAGTGATACAGAGGTTGCGGACCGGAATTTTTTTGCACGATCACCCCTTCCTCGGCGCAACCGATGAGACATGTGGCGAGGGCGAGCGAAAAAATGGACAGTAGGCGCATAGAGGAATCTTTTGGAAATTGGAAAAACTGTTCTAGCGGCCAAAGACGCAATCGACCAGCAAATTGTTTGGTGGTTATGCCGAGCTTTGGGGAGGCAGGGAAAATCTGGTGAATCACGATCGCAAATCAGATAAGCGCAGAAACACCGTCACGCGCGAAACAAAAGTGAAACTCAACCTAAAGAAAAAAAATCATGCTCTGGACCATCTTCGTCATCCTTATCATCCTCTGGCTTCTCGGACTCGTCAGCTCGTACACAATGGGCGGGTTCATCCACATCCTGCTCGTCATCGCCGTGGTCATTTTGATCATCAATTTGATCCAGGGTCGCCGAACTCTGTAGCAACCCAGCATGAAACCGATCGGATTTGTCGGTATTATCCTCATCGCGATCGGCATTATCGCGCTCGCGTATGGCGGCTTTAGCTATACGAAGCGCGAAAAAATTATCGACGCCGGACCACTGCAGGTGAGCGCCGATAAGGAAAAGACAGTTCCGCTCCCGCCGATTCTTGGGGGACTTTGCCTGGTAGGAGGCATCGTTCTTTTGGTCGCTGGCGGCAAGAAGGGCTAACGCGTCGGCGGCGGAAAGGGGCACTCGACCGCATCTCACTGGAGATCTTCGAGTTGCCCTCGCCTCTAAATTTCGCAGGTCGAGTTGGGAAGCGGATACTCTTTTTGCTTCGCTCGAACGGCTGTTCTGATTCATCGCCCATCATGGGGTCTTCGCCCAATCGGCGGGCAGCGGGATGAACTCCCAGAGCTCTTCGCCATAGCCGCGGAGAGCGGCTACCAAGCCGCGGAAACGGTTACGGTACCGTCCGTGTCGGCCGCGGTGATGCGGGGATCGACGAACTCTACCTCGCCGGAAAACCGCTTGCGCGAATATCTGCGCGAGACTCTTTGAAGGCCGCGGATGATCCCTACCCGCCGCCAGCCTTCAAAACCGCAAACGTCTTGCTCCCTTTGCGATCTAGATAAAGCAGTATGCCTTTGCGCGGGTCCGCTTTGGTCAACGCTTCGCGGAACGAGGCCACGTTTTTCACCGGCTTGTTGTCCGCTTCGGTGATCACGTCTTCGCGCTCGATCCCCTGCGCCGACGCGAGGCTGTTGTCGGCCACATCGGTCACGATCACGCCCTCCTTCACATCCAGTTTCAATCGCGCCACCATTTCCTTCGTCAGCTCCTGCACCTGCAAACCAAATTTATTCGCATCCTCGGGCGCCTGCGGAGCCGGCGTCGGCACATTGGAAGCCCGCCCGATTTCACCAGGCAACTCGCCGGTCGTAATCGGGACCTTCATCGTCTGACCCTTCCGCCAAACCGTCAGTTCCACATTCTGCCCGATTTTCTTCTTCAAGATTTCGCGCTGCAACTGCGTATCGCTCGCCACCGGTGCTCCATCGACCTGCGTTATTACGTCGAGCGGGCGCAGATCGCTCTTATAGGCGGGAGCGTCTGCTTCGATCGTGACCACGACCACGCCCTTCTCCACACCCTTAACCAGCTCGCTGGTAGATGGGTTGTCGCCGAGCGTCTCGATCCGTATCCCGAGCCACGACCGCATAATTTTATGGCCGGCGATAAGCTGTTGACCGATCTCGTTCACCAGATTGCTCGGAATGGCGAAACCGAGCCCGCGATTCAAACCATTAATGAGCGTATTCATTCCAATCACTTTCCCATCGATGTCGCAGAGCGGACCGCCACTGTTCCCCGGATTGATCGAAGCGTCCGTCTGGATGTAGTCCGAGATCGAATAACCGCCATTCGAGATTAACTTATTCCGCCCTTTCCCACTCACCACGCCGTAGGTGAACGTGTAATCGAGCTTAAACGGCGCGCCGATGGCGAACGCGAATTGCCCCACCCGCACCGCTTCGCTATCGGCCAACTGCACCACCGGCAAATCAGTCGCGTCGATCTTGATCACTGCGATATCCGTCTTGTCATCCATCCCCACCAACTTCGCCTTGAATTCACGGCCATCCTTCAACTTTACATCGATCTGATCCGCGCCTTCCACCACGTGATTGTTGGTCAAAATGTGGCCATCGGCGCGTACGATGAACCCGGAGCCCTCACTTTGCTGAGGCTCCGCATCGCGTGGGCTCCGGTGCGTCTCATCGTCCGGGCGCTGCCGGAGAAAGAAATCGTCCAACGTCGTGCCACTGTTTTCGTCTTTCTTCTTCGTCACCTCGATGATGACCACGCTGGGCGCCACCACCTCGAAAACTTTGGCGAACGCGTTGTTCAACTGATGCACCACGTCCTTGCCCGTCTCGGCCGCGGCCGGTGGAACGGTGGGCGTGGGACCGGTGTCGGGTTGAGAGAGCGGCGGCGCGGCCTGCACGGAAGCGGCGGCCAACAGGAAGATCAGGGTCAAAAGGCGCATGATTAGGAGCTTGGACAGCGCTTCACCGTAGCTGTTCAAAGCGGATTGGCCAGAGGCGCGCGTCCCGGATAGGCCGGCCCTGCGCCGGCCTTCACCCCGGCCGGACCAAAAATGCTTCGCTGCCTAGCGTGCAATCGGTAGGATCACGAAATTTTTCCGGAAGAATGTCAGGACTGCTTCTGCAGCCAGCTCCGACACTCCGCTGGGCCCGAAATACGCACCTAGAGGTGCCTGCATTGACACGATTGTTAAGGGCCTTAACCTTTTTTTCTACCAACGAAAATGTACACTTCTGCAGCAGGTAAAATTGATGGAAAAGCGTTCGTCTCGCACGCGCCGGGCTATTGGCCGGAGGTGCCCGCCGAGCAATGGAAAGATTGGAAATGGCAGCTCAAAAATCGCGTCACTTCGCTGGCGCAACTGGAGCAGCATCTCGAGTTGTCAGATGAGGAGCGCAATGGCGTCCTCCTCTCCGGAACGAAGCTCGCCCTCGCCGTCACGCCGCACTTTTTTAACCTGATCGAAAAGGACAACCCGAACTGCCCCATCCGGCGCCAGGTCATCCCACGCGTCGAGGAAAGCTGGGAGTCGCCTTACGACATGGCCGACCCCTGCGGCGAAGACTCGCACATGCCGGTCCCCGGGCTCGTCCATCGTTATCCGGATCGCGTGCTGTTTTTGGTCACCGATCGGTGCGCCAGCTACTGCCGTTATTGCACCCGCAGCCGCATGGTCAGCGGCGTGGGCGAACAGGAATTGCACACCGAATTCGACGACATCTATCGCTACCTCGAGGAACACACTGAAGTGCGCGACGTCCTCCTTTCCGGCGGCGACGCCTTGCTCTTCAGCGATAACAAATTGGAGAAAATCCTCAGCCGTCTTCGCGCCATCCCGCACATCGAATTCCTCCGCATCGGCACCCGCGTCCCCATCTTCCTGCCGCAACGCATCACGCCCGAGCTTTGCCAGATGCTGCAAAAATATCA
>JBDUAH010000303.1:0-3233 GCA_040004745.1 Chthoniobacterales bacterium
TCTCGGTCGAGGTCTGGACCCAACTCTTTTTTACCATCGGACATTTTGCCACGTAATAGCCTTTCTGATCTTCGGCTAAGGTAACCGCGCGCTCGCTCAGGGTGCCGAATCCGCTCCGTGCGGCGTCGAGGTCTTTCGCCTTGGCGATGGCTTTGCCGTCTTCGCCAAGTTCACCGGCCGCTTTTTTCGCGCCGCTGAGATCGTCGGCGGCGAGGGCCGCGTGCACTTTCTCATAACGACCCAGGAATTCCTGGTCGGTGCTGGAAAGCTCCGAAGCCTGGAGAGGCGCAGCAAGAGCGAGGGAGGTCAAGAGGCAGGCCGCGAGGCCAGCTCGGAATAAGTTCGTATTGTTTTTCATATTTGATTTTCCGGTTTGGTTGAAGTGAAAGAGCCGCGGAATCCGCGCGGCTAGCCGGGGTCGGGTCGGAACTTGGCGCGTTTCGGAAACGCGAGGTCGTTCGACGAAAAGGTAACGGACTCGCCATGCCTGCGCGGCAGGCGGCGGAACGTTACGCGAGGGAAGGCGGAGCGTGCGAGAGCAGGCTCCCTTGCAAGACAGACTCAGCGAAGGAACTCGCTCGCGGTGGTCCCGTATCGAGTTGGAAAACTACCGCCGGATGCGGGTCGGTGTGGCCCGGGAGGATGGCGGTAAAATAATCCGCCATTACGAAATCAAACCAATCAAACGAGACCGGACTCTTGGCGAGCGCAACCGCGGGAGCGGTCAGCGATTTGCAGCAGTTCTGATCGTCGCAGCCACCGTCTTTATGCGGCTGTTGCGAGTCGTCGGAGTGACCCCCGCAATGCTCATGCCTTCCCTGTGCGGACTGTTGCCGAGCGAGGGCAGCCACGGCGCAATGGTTCGACGCCAACAACCAGGCTGCGGCGAGCAGGAGGGAAAACACTCCGGGGACGAAGCGCAACGTGAGCCGTTTCTGCACAGCTCTATTAGTCGTAGCGGAAGGCCATTCGTTCAAATAGGTTTTCGCGAACTCATCTCCGGCCGCCCCGAGTCAGCTCATTTGCCCTTACTCTCCAGATCCTTGATCAGCGCCTTCATCTCACCGATCTCCCTGCGTTGCGCTTCGATGATTCCGTCGGCTAATTTGCGCACCCGCGGATCGGTAATCTTCGCTCGTTCGCTCGTGAGAATGGCGATCGAGTGGTGCGGAATCATCGCCTTCATCCAGGAAACGTCTTCCACCGTGGCTTGGCTGCGCACCAACCAGAGCGCGACCGCGAAGATAAGCGCGCTGCCGGCAAATATGGCGAGGTTTGCCTTGGCATTGCGATACATCCCGAGCATGAACGCGAGCATGATGATCGCCATCGTGGCACCCATGTAGATCGCCATGTAAGTGCGCGTTTCGCTGAAGAAGACGTGATCCAGCGCGTAGGTATTTAAATACATCAGCCCAAACATGACCACGGTCGAAGTCACGATGATGGCGACGAATTTCGGGTAGGGGTTCAAGTGCTGTTCGCGGTCCATAAGATTAAGATCGGAAGTTATACCCGTTTGAGTTGCATGTCTTTTGCGCAGGAGGCCGGGTGCGTGAGCGTGATGATGTGCGCGGCGTCGGGGATGGTGCGCGTTTCGATGTTTGCATAATCCCGAGCCAGTTGTTCACGCAGACCCGGCACTTGGGATTGGTCTTCCGTGCCGGCCACCAGCCGGATCGGCACCTTCTCCTCGGCCAACCGCGCCAATGCCCGCTGCCAATCATCGAAAAAAATCTCCAACGCGCCGCGGTAGGCCGGCCAGGTGTGGAGCACTGCGCGCCGGCTCACGGCCACCGGCAAATCCGGCGAAAGCGCGATCGCAAGCCAGCCCGCCGCTTGCCGAAAGGCGCACATCACCTCGCACGACTTCCGCGCCAGCTTCGAATCCTGCGCAAAGAGACGTTCTAGCATTCCCATCTCGCCTAGCCGCTCGCGTCCCTCCTCGTCATTGCGAAAAAGCGGCGCGCCCCATGTCACGACGCGGTCCACCCGGCCCGCATGCCGCGCCGCCCAGTGCAGCGTGAGCAATCCACCAAATGAATGCCCGCCCACGACCAGGCGCGCTTTGGAAAATCCGAGTGTCGCCATCATTTCGTCCAAGGCGTTGAGATGATCATCGAGCGTGAAGTCCTCCCGCTCCCGATCCATGCTCCGGCTGAATCCAAGCAAATCCGGCACCACCAGAGTGCCCGCGTCCGCCAGCGAATCGTAAGCGCTCCCGAACGTCTCCCCGCTCGCCACCAGTCCGTGGAGCAGAACAAAAACCGGCTCGCCCGAGCCCGCCACGCGCGTCACCAACCGCCCCGTGGGCACAAATTTTCCGCGCCCCGGCCGCCAAGCTCGCACGGCTCGTGCGGTCAGGTGACGCAGCCACCACGCGCCCGCGAGCGCACCGATTGCGCCAGCGAAAATACAGCCAGCGCGGAACGGATGGCTGTCATGGTGTTCCATCCTGGCGAATCGGCCCTGCAGTTTTGCGTCGTTACCCATCATATCGAAGCGAATGCGCTGCACGCCGGGCAGTCGCCAGGATTTCGAAGGCCTCTTTGATCACGTAGATTCCAATGAAACCGCCGACGACTAAATCGATCCAGTCCCAAGCGGTCCAGCGCACGACGAGCGCAGCGAAAGAGGACGGCGAGGTTTGCGATCACGTCGACGCGAGTGACAATCCACGTCGCGCGGAGATGCACTTCACCGGGGCGATAAGGTCGCAGGAGGAGGATCGTATTGACGAGCAACGAAAGCGTCGCCACTACAGGCATGCTGGTGCTCTCAGGATGAGCCCCGGCGAGGCCACGCCGAGTCACATCGACGAGCACCCCCGCGCCGAGGACCATCAAAAGACTGCCACTCAATCCGGCGGCGCGCGCTTTGAAGAAGACAGAACGCCCGAGCGCGGCCAGGGCGATGCCGTAGGCGGAAGCGTCCGCCAGCATGTCGAGCGAATCTGCCAGCAGCCCGGTCGATTCGGCGGCAATACCCGCGATGAAACCGATCACGAACATGACGGCGTTTAACGCCAGCGCCCAGCGCAAGACACGGCGTTGGGCTGAGTCCGGATTTTCGTCCACCTCGCATCCGCAGGCGCTCATCGTGAATTCGCGGCCATGATCACTGGCCTGATCCTTCCTCTGTTTCCGCGAGCACCCGGTGCACAAGCGTGTCGCGATACTTTTGTGACTCTTCAAATTGCGGCCAGTGGCCCGAGTCTTCGAACCAGATGAGCT
>JBDUAH010000304.1:0-3220 GCA_040004745.1 Chthoniobacterales bacterium
GTCGAGGCGCTCTCGCCGGGCGACTTTAATGATGTTGTAATCGTAACATTCGACTTCAGATAATCAAGGGTCTTGCCCAGCAGGATCTCCTCCGCGAGACCATCGATGCGGTCGTGTTCCTCCAGATCCTTGCGCATTTTTTCGACCGGAATGTTGTATTGCGCGGCCTGCTCACGGATGCGCTCATCCACCTCTTCGTGCTCCACCTTGATCTTCTCCTGCTCGGCGATGCGATGCAGAATGAAATTCGTTTTCAATCGATGCGCCGCCAGCGAGCCCGCGCCCTCGATCAGTTCTTTTTCCTTCCCCTTCAACATTTCGTCGGGAACACCGCGTTCGCGATTGCGATGGACGAGTTCGTTTAACGCTCGCCGCGTCTCCGCCTTCAGCAAAGTCGGCGGCAAATCGAAGGTCACGTGCTCCTGCAAATACTTCACGATCTGCTCTTCCTTCTCGCGCTCGAGCTCGTGCTCCTTTTCGTGCTCGAGATTGTGAACCAAGGAATGGCGCAGGTCGGCCAGCGTCTTGTCCTTCATCAACTTCCCGGCAAAAGCATCGTCGAGTTCCGGCAGCACCTTCTGCTTGATCTCATTTAAAGTGACCGCGTAATCGGCCTTCTTCCCCCCGAGTTCCGTGACCGGAAAATCCTCGGGGAATTCCACCTGCACGCTGCGGGTATCGCCCGCGTTCATCCCCACGACCTGGTCCACGAAACGCGGCAAAAAATTATCGGCTGCCACGCGGAGCCAAAACTTCTTCCCGCCATGCAAATTCTTGCTCGCTTCCGGTACGATCTCGCTGATCGCCACGCCATCGATCGAGCCATCGAAATCGATCACCGCAAAATCTTCCAACTCCAGCGCCCGTCCCGTCACGTCGGTAAAATCCGCTGATTGATCCCGGAGTCGTTCCAAAGCCGCATCCACTTCCTCAGTCGTGATCTCGGCCGACGGCAATTCCACCGGGATATTCTTGTATTCCGGCAGGTCGAATTCGGGCGCCGTCACCACCGTCGCGCGAAAACTCATCGACCGATCGTCGCCAAACTCCACGTCCTCCAGATTCGTTAGGGAGAGTACCCGCAATTGCTGCTGCGCAATCGCTTCGTGATAACTCTTCGAGACCAATTTCTTCGTCAGCTCATCCTGAATTTCCTTACGGAACTTCCGTTCGATCACCGCCCGCGGCGCCTTTCCGGTGCGATAGCCCGGGATGCGGGCGTAACGTGCGTAGTTATTGGCGATGGAATCCCATTCCGTGCGCACCTCCTCGGGAGGCAATTCAATCCGGAGCGTGGCCGTGCTATGCGGCTGTGTTTCTACTTCAACTTTCATGAGCGCAGCGACGGTAGCGGCGTGGCGCTCCAGACGCAAACGACGGACGGCGACGCGGCCGCAAAAACGCACTCGCCGCCGATGTAAACTGAATGCGTTTGCGGCATCCCGAAAAAGTAGGCCAACTCCCGATAATCCTGGCAGTCGAAGATCGCGAAATTCGCTCTCTTGCCTGGCTCCAGCGAACCGATCTTGTCGCCGCGTCCCAAGCTGTAGGCGGCATTGATCGTGGCCGCCGTCACGCCTTCCGCCGGCGTCATCTTCATCTGCGTCGCTGCGAGCGAGAGAATCATCGGCATCGAAGGTGTCGGCGACGAGCCAGGATTAAAATCCGTCGCCAAGACGATTGCGAGACCTGCATTGATCATCGCCCGCGCCCGCGGATAACGCGTCTTGCCCAGCGCATAAACGCTCCCTGGCAGCAAAACCGGTTGCACCTTCGCCCGCTGCAAAGCCGCAATGCCACCATCCTCCGTCTGCTCCAGATGATCCGCCGTCGCTGCCGATAGTTCCGCTGCCAAATGCGCGCCGCCCGAGTTCGTCAGTTGGTCCACATGCATCCGCAACCCGAGCCCGAGCTTCTGCGCCGCCGACAAGATCCGCCGCGCCATCTCCAGATCAAAATACCCACGCTCGCAGAAGATGTCGCAATACTCGGCCAGCCTTTCAGCCGTCACCGCAGGAAGCATCTCGTTCACCACCAGGTCGGCATAACCGTCCCGATCGTTCGCGTATTCCTCCGGAAACGCATGCGCACCCAAAAAAGTAGGCACAAACTCAACCGGCGTCTCCGCCCCCAAATCGCGGATCGCCCGTAAGATTTTCAACTCCTCGGCTAACGAGAGGCCGTACCCAGACTTCGCCTCCACCGTCGTTGTCCCGCACTGCAAAAACCAACGCGCATGCTTCAGCGCCTGCGCCTTCAATTCCCCCGCCGTCGCTGCGCGCGTCTTCCGCACCGTCGAGCGGATCCCACCACCCGCCGTCGCTATTTCCTCATAGCTCGCCCCGCGCGCCCGCATCTCAAACTCATCCACCCGATTCCCGCCAAACACCGGATGCGCATGCGCATCCACAAATCCCGGCAGCACCACGCGTCCCGCGGCATCGACGATTTCTGTGCCGGACTCTAGCTGCCTCTCAATCTCGTTTGTCGGTCCATAGCTCAAAATCAAACCGTCGCGAATTACCATTCCACCGTCCGGAATGATCGCCACCTCCGCCAGCTCCGCGCCCACACGGGGACGCGCCGGCCCGGCCAGCGTGACCAACTGCGAGGCGTGCAAAACGGCGAGCGTCTTCACTTCTGGCAGGCCTTAGTCCAATTTGCTCTGCACAATCTGAATGATTCGCTGGAACTCCGCTTCGGATTTTGCGCTCAACGTCTCTAGCGACTCTCGCAACGAGGTCTTCACCTTCTCATCCTTCAAGCTGCCGAGATTAATCCGCACATTCATTCCCGCGCCCTCCACGCATGCCCTCGTGGCGAGCAACCCCACACCAACATCCGAGATCGACGCCGGATTCCCCTGCGCCGCCATTTCGCTGAGAAGCTCGTAAGATTTGAATGCCGTTTGCATCACGCGCAGTGGAATTTCCGCGGCATATTGGTTCGCCGATTGAATCGCCACCGACCGCGCCGCCTTTTCTTCCGCAGATTCTTTCGGCAGACTAAATGTGGTCATCACTTTGTTGAAGGCCGCGGTGTCCTCGTCCACCAGAAAAAGCAATTCGTCCTTCAACGCCTGCCCTTTCACCGCCCACTTGCTGAAATAACTCAGCTTGTCGTCCCATCCCCGCTTGCCCGCGGAAAGATTCGCCACCATTCCGCCTAACGACGCCCCGAGCGCGCCCAACAGAGCGGCGACCGATCCCCCGCCCGGCGC
>JBDUAH010000305.1:0-3217 GCA_040004745.1 Chthoniobacterales bacterium
ACGTGGAGGATTGTCCGTGCTGAAAAAAGAAGAGCGGTAAGACGCGATGGCGATCTCCGCAGCGGCTTTGCTGGAGCTGTAAGGATCATGTCCGCCCAGCGCATCCTCCTCTCGATAGGAGGATAGCCATTCGCGATTCTGATAGCATTTGTCGGTCGTGACCATGACCGCAACGCACGGTGCGTCGAGTCGGCGTAACGCCTCGAGAACGTTGACCGTTCCCATAACATTGGTGTCGTATGTCTCGCGTGGCTCTTGATACGAAAGGCGTACGAGAGGCTGCGCCGCGAGATGGAAAACGAAGTCAGGCTTTGCGGACTCAATCGAACGCTCCACCGCAGCCGCGTCGCGGATGTCGCATATTTCGTGCTCGAGATCCTGCGCGAGGCCAAGCTGCTCGAAGAGGCTGGGTGAGGTGATCGGTTCGAGCGCGTAACCGTGCACGCGCGCTCCGAGTTCAAGCAGCCATGCGGCCAGCCAGGAGCCCTTGAAGCCAGTGTGGCCCGAAAGCCAGACGATCTTGCCTCTGAAGACGTCGCCGAACATGCGCTACCAAACCTTCCACGGTGCGCGTCCGCCATCCCACAAAGTGTTCAGCAAAGTGAACTCCTGGAAGGTATCCATCGGTTGCCAAAAGCCGTCGTGCTCGTAAGCGGCGAGCTGCCCTTTCGCCGTGATCGCGCGGAGCGGTTCCTGTTCGAACATCGTGCCGGGATGGGCGGCCAGATAATCGAAAACCTCTCTGCCGCAGACCATGTAGCCGCCGTTGATGTAGCCATTCTCAGTTTGCGGCTTCTCGTTGAAACCGGCCACCGTTGAGTCCTCATTCAAACTAATCTCCCCGAAGCGCCCGGGCGGATGGACCGCGGTGAGCGTGCATATTTTCCCCAGCGCGCGGTGTTCGGCGATGGAGGCCGGGATATCGATATTCCCCACGCCGTCGCCGTAGGTGAGAAGAAAGGTGTCGTCCTCGCCGAGATATTTTTTGATGCGATGAATCCGCTCCCCGGTCATCGATTCCGCGCCGGTGTCGGCCAGCGTGACCTGCCAGTCTTCTTCGGAATGGCGGGTGTGAAATTGCACTCCAGGATTCTCGCCTAACGAGAGAGTCGTATCGCAGATATTCCAGAGATAATTCCGGAAGTATTCCTTGATCATCTCGCCCTTATAACCAAGGCACAGCACGAAATCCTTGAAGCCATGATGCGCATACGTCTTCATGATGTGCCACAGGATCGGCCGCTCGCCGATGGGCAGCATGGGCTTGGGGCGAAACTCGGTTTCTTCCCGGAGTCGTGTGCCTTTACCGCCGCAGAGAATGACGACTTTCATGAGCGTGCGACCACCGTTGACCGCGAACGCGGCCATGTCCATCAGGGAAAGCGCTAATCGACATAACGCTGCGCGATGGGCATGCGCCGGCCAAGACCGAAGGCGCGGCTGGTGACTCTGAGGCCAGGTGCGGCTTGCTCGCGTTTGTATTCGTTTAAGTCCACCCGGCGCTGCACCCAACGCACTGTTTCTTCCTCGAATCCGCGGGCAGAGATGTCGGGCGCACTCAGATTTTCTTCGACGTAAAGGCGCAAGATTTCATCGAGAATTTCGTAAGGCGGCAGGCTGTCTTGATCGAGCTGGCCGGGCTTTAGTTCGGCGCTGGGCGGTTTCTCGATCGTGGTCAGCGGAATGAGTTCGCGCTCACGATTTATCCAGCGCGCGAGATCGTAAACCATCGTTTTCGGCACATCGCTGATGACGGCCAGCCCGCCCGCCATGTCGCCGTAGATCGTGCAATAGCCGACCGCCAACTCGCTCTTATTGCCAGTAGTGAGCAGGATGTGGCCAAACTTATTCGAGAGCGCCATCAGGATCATGCCGCGCAGGCGCGACTGCATATTCTCTTCCGTGGTGTCCTCAGGCAGGCCGGCGAAGACCTCTTTGAATTGGCCTTTGAACGCGCGAAAGGCGTCGCCGATCGGGATTTGGAGACACCGAATTCCGAGATTGCGCGAAAGCGCAAGCGCGTCCTCGACGCTTCCGGTCGAGGAATAAGGGCTGGGCATGGAAACGCCCACCACGTTCTCCGCTCCCAAGGCGTGGACCGCGATCGCCGCCACGACTGCGGAATCGATTCCGCCGCTCACGCCCAGCACAGCCGACTTGAAGCCGCATTTCCCCATGTAATCGCGTAAGCCTAACGACAAAGCATCGAGTAAATCCGCGGGAGGCTCTCGCCGCTCTTTTCGGACGAGCGTATTCGCCTCCGTCTCAATGATCACATTCGCTTCGCGAAAACCGGGAAGCTGCGCGACCAACTCACCGCGGCGATTCACGGCGAAGGAGTGGCCGTCGAAAATCAGCTGGTCGTTGCCGCCGACGGCGTTGCAATAAAAAATAGCCGACCCGAGTTTGGAAGCCAAAGCGGCCACCATTTCCGCACGCACCGCTGGCTTGCCCAGGCTGAACGGAGACGCGCTGAGATTCACAATAAATTCAGCTCCTTGCGCCAGGAGTTTGTGCGCCGGCTCCACCTCGTAAAAGGCGCGGGGAAGATAGTGCTCCGTCCAAATATCCTCACAAATCGTGACGCCAATGCGGCGTCCTTTCACCAAAAACGGCGCCACCTCGCGAGCCGGCTCGAAGTAGCGGTCCTCGTCAAAGACATCGTACGTTGGGAGGAGCGATTTCTGCATTTTCTGCATCGGCTCTCGGTGCGTGACGAGGGCCGCGGCATTGTGGAACGGTTTTCCGCGTCCTGGATTTGGCTCCACATATCCCACGAGCAAGGCGGCGCGAGCAGAGACCACGCCTTGCAGGCGTTCCAGCATTTCCAGGTTCTGCGGCACGAAGCGGGACTTAAAAACGAGATCCTGCGGCGGATAACCGGCGATCGCGAGTTCGGGGGTGATGACGAGGTCCGCGCCGGAGGCTGCGAGCTCTTCGTAGGCCGCTACGATCTTCTCGAAATTCCCGCTCAAATCACCGACCGTCGGGTTGATCTGAGCAAAGCCAATTTTCATGCGGGTCACGCAGGGTAGGTGCAGGCCTACCCGTGGCAACGGCTTTTCTGACGTCTATTTTCTGCCTGGGGTGTTGTCGCTCGCGCTTCGCTTGTAGCCTGCATTCAGGGCGTCGTCGGCCCCGGTCACGAACACCTTGCCCCATTCCAGAAGAACTGCGGCACAGAAGCATGTTCGGAAAAAATTACGCATAGATATCG
>JBDUAH010000306.1:0-3202 GCA_040004745.1 Chthoniobacterales bacterium
CACGCCCGCGGACCGGCCCAGATACCGCCTAACGACACCATAAAGGAAAAAGCGGAAAACAAATTCCTCTACCAAGGGCGCAACCGCTACCGCCAGGATGATGATGAGGACGCGCTGTTGCAGGGTCTGCGATCCGTCGAAAATTTCCACGATGTTTTGCCGGCTCGGTGGAATCCCGAGGACACGCTGCGTCAGGAAATCTGCCAGAAAGATCAGCGGAAAGGCCGCTATAAGAAGGACCGCTCCAGTCGGAATGGCCCGCCAGAACGGCATCCTCAGGAAACCCCCCAGCGCTTCAACCGAAAGCTTCCGGAATCTCAGAAACGCGGCGACGAACAGGAGCAGCGCAACAGAAACGAGGAGGTTTGCGATCAGTTCGTTCGCGCTCATCACCGTACGTTCGGGGTGGGAAAACGACGACGCGGCGTTGTAGAGAAAAAGCGCAGACAACCCCAGCGCGAGATAGATCTCCGGCCGACCAAACGTCCGCTCGCCCTCAGCCAAAGGAAGCGGATCCGTCACACTGATCTGTCGTATCAGCGCGAGGTAAATGTAAACGCCGCCGCCTAGAAAGAGGACGTTTAGGATCGAGGCGACGACCGTCAGAAAGCCCTCAGGCATGATCGGCGGCGAACCTACGGAGCGTAGTAGCCCGGCAGGAAATAGGCGTGCCCGGATTCCAATTGCGGGAGCAACTGCTTCGGCAGCGTGACTTCGATCTTCGAAGGCGAGGATTCGCCCAGCGCCCGGAAAATGCGTCCGATGCTAAAGGGCGGGCCATATTTCACGATCGCCGCGCTGGGCGAATTGCCGAGTTCTCTGGCTTTGCTGAAGGCGTTCTCGATCTGTCCTAACTCATCGATCAACTTGTTGGCCTGCGCGTCGCGTCCGGAGAGGATGCGACCGTCGGCAATCGTGCCGCGCAAAGTATCGGCGTTGAGCTTGCGCTCCTTCGCCACGATCCCCAGAAATTTGTCGTAGGTGCTCATGACAAAGCCTTGCACATACTCGCGCTCTTCTTCCGTGATCGGGCGCGCGCCATTGAGCATGTCTTTGAATTTTCCGCTTTTGAAAACGACGGAGGCGAGCCCAATTTTATTAAAGAGCTGCTCGTAGTTCAGCGTCTGGATAATGACGCCGATGCTACCGGTGATGGTCGTCTCGTTAGCCATCAAATGACTCGCGCCGCAGGCCACATAGTAACCGCCCGAAGCCGCGACCGAATCCATATAGACGACCACCGGCTTCTTCGCGCGCGTCTTCACCACCGCGTTGTAGATCACGTCGGAGGCCGTCACTTCGCCGCCGGGCGAGTCGATCTCCAGCACCACCGCGCGCACATCGTTATCATCCCGCGCTTGTTCCAGGGCGTAACGCATATCATCCACCATCGAGTCGCCGACATTACCGGGTAAGGAAGAGCTGATGAGGCCGCGGAGCGCGATGACCACCACCTTGTCGCCGCTCCCTTTCTGCGCCTTATCGATCATCACTTCGCGGAAGCGCGGTCGAGCGTCCTGCATTTGCGCACCACCGCCGAGCCGGCTGAAGGTCGTGATGGTAAGGAATAGATTGAAGGCGAGGCTCGCACAGAGCGAAACGAACAGAAAAATGCTCAGGCATCCGAGTTTCTTATTGGCCATGACGGCTGGTAATTGACCGGAGAACGCAGACGCGCACAAGCGGTTTCCCGGTTTCGATTGACCGGGGCCACAGCGGTGAAAAAGGCCGACGAAAACCGCGCTGGCCTGGAAGCTGCTTTATAGAAATTATGAACAGCAGCGGCCACCTTCCAGTAAGCGATTCAGCGGTGCGTCCCCGTGCGAAAGGCCGCCCGCGTGGCCGTCCGCGCAAGAACGCCGGCGAAGCAAAACCGGGCGCTCCGGTGGAGCGCGAAATGGCTGCTGTGGGCACGCTTACGCGGACGAAGAGCCTCATCCTCGCCGCTCTCCGGGTGTGGGAATTGAAGCAACGCGGACTCCACTAGCCAGCGATTGGCGCGCCTCGAAGCCGCGCATTTTCGCAAGTTGGGCGAAACGATTTCTCTTCTAGAACACCGGCGGCTGCATCAACCCGAGCGCGAACAGGCTGCCCAAAAACGCCAGCATCGCGACGGCCGCGGCGACAAAGATGGCCGTCCGCACTGGATCGGACTGCGCGCTGCGACGGGGGAAGGGCGATGCATTCGCGAAATCCGCCGGACGCGCGCTCACTTCTGCAGGCCGCGCATCGGTCGCCGGCACCACCGGCGCCGGCTGCGCGACGGTTCCGCTTTCAGACTGAAAGGACGATTCCACTTTGCCGAAGCGGACCCGATCGCCCGCGCGCAAGAGGATGCTCTGGATCGGCTGACCGTTAACGCGTGTGCCGTTGGTCGATTCCAAATCTTTCAGATGGTAATCCTCCCCCACCATCTCCAGCCGCGCGTGTTTTCCGGAAACCGACGGATCGTCAATGTGGATCGAATTCTCCGGCGAACGCCCGATCGTGATCACATCCTCCACCAGTTCATGCGCGACGCTTACCGCTCCAGAGGTCACCATGAGTTTGCGCATGGTGAAAGGCGTTATCAGGGATCCTGACTTAGGGCAAGCCTCGCCGTTCGGTGCGCCCGCGTCGCCCGCATTCATTGACTCCCCTCCCCGCGCCCGCATAGTGCAGCCCGCCATGTCCATCGAGCTCACGCGCAATTTCTGCATCATCGCGCATATCGATCACGGCAAGACCACGCTCTCCGATCGCCTGCTCGAACGCACCGGCACGATCCAGGATCGCGAACGCCAGGATCAGCTCCTCGATTCGATGGATTTGGAACGCGAACGCGGCATCACGATCAAGGCCCATCCCGTCGCGATGCGTTACACCGCGAAGAACGGAAAGACCTACCGCCTCAACCTTTCCGACACGCCCGGCCACGTCGATTTTGCCTACGAAGTGTCGCGTTCACTCGCCGCTTGCGAAGGCGCGCTGCTTATCGTGGACGCCGCGCAAGGCGTTGAGGCCCAAACCGTCGCGAACGTCCACCTCGCGCACAAGCAAGGCCTCACCATCGTCCCGGTGATCAACAAGATCGATCTCCCGAACGCCGACATCCCCTCCGTCCATCGCCAGATCGAGGAAATCCTCCAGATTCCTGCCGAAGAAGCGATCGATTGCAGCGCCAAGATGGGCATCGGCATCGAAGACATCCTCGAAGCCGTCG
>JBDUAH010000307.1:0-3201 GCA_040004745.1 Chthoniobacterales bacterium
TCGTAGTGGTCGCCCTTCTTGGGAATCTTCCCCAGCACACGCGCGATGTCGGCAGCGACGCTCGGCTTTTCGGCGATGACTAGAGATTTGGACATGCAGGGATGCGAACTAGACCTCCCTCCGCGGGATTGCAAGCATTAGCAGCAAATCGCGCGCGAGCGGCCGAGGTTTGTGGGCTGCTTACTGGTCGCGCTTAGGGCGTGATTACGATCCGCACGTCGTCACCAAATGCCGATAGGTTATCCAGGGCATCATTGATCGCCTGCGCCTCCAGCGGCACGGTTCGAATTATCCCGTGCGAAAGGTCGAGGGCTCCGGTGCGGGCCAGATTCAGGAGCGCTGGAAGCTCGCTCGCGAGATGATCCGACACGCCAATGATCTCCGCCTCTTTGCCCAAAATTTCAGCGTAAGGCGCAATCTCAAAATTCTCATCCGTCAGACCGACCAACCCAGCACGTCCCAAAACGGCGAGAGATTGCACGGCTTGACGCATTGTCACCGGCAGGCCGACTACTTCCAGTGCGACATCCACACCCCGGCCGTCCGTTTGTTCACGAATTTGGCCAACGGGATCGCCGGCTGACGCATCGATGGGAATCGCACCGAAGCGTTGTGCCAGCGCGAGCTTTCGCGGATTGATATCCACCGCGAATACCTCGGAAGCGCCGAGGCTGCGCGCCAATTGCACTGCCGAGATGCCGAGGCCGCCGATCCCAAAAACGGCGACCGTCTCGCCGATGGCCAGGCGCGTTTTGTGCAGAGCGTGGAAAGACGTGGCCGAGGAGCACATCAGGATCGCGCCCTGTGCGAAAGGAATCTCTTGCGGAAGTAGGAAAACGCTGCGCTCTGGCACAACGACAAATTCGGCGTAGCCGCCATCGCGGTTGTTCCCAAACATCTGCACCGTCCGGCAGAACTGTTCCGTACCCGCTTCGCAGTATTCGCATCGGCCGCAAGTGGCCAGGTAGTGAAGGCAAACGCGATCTCCCACCACGAAGCCGCGCACTTCCGCGCCCACTTCCTCGACCACACCTGCGATTTCATGCCCCAGCGTAAGCGGCAGCGACTTTTCCGTGGTGGTTCCCGCGCGGTAGTGAGCATCAGAATGGCAGATCCCGGCTGCTTTCACCCTAACGAGTAGATCACGCGGCCCGACGGCCGGCGTCGGAATCTCCTGCTCTTCGAGCGCCGCCTTCACGGCGGTCAGACGAATCGCCTTCACGCTCAGGACAGCTTCACGAAATATTTCCCCGGCAACTGCTTTACCAAATGCTTTAACTCCAGTCGCAGCAGCGCCGAAGAAACGGTACCGCTCGGCAGTTCAGCCTTTATCGCGATGTCATCGATCGAGGTCTCGCTCGCTTCTATCGCACCATAGACTCTGCGCTCGTCGTCGGACAAGCTGGGCAACGGCCGTGCGGCCGCGTCCGGCGACGGCTTGGCCTCGGGCAGGAGAATGCTGAGGTCATCGAGAATGTCGCTCGCATCCATCACGAGTTTCGCGCCCTGTTGAATGAGACGATTCGAGCCCATGGCGCTCGGCGCATTGATGTGACCGGGAACCGCGTAAACCGCTCGCCCCTGTTCCAGCGCTTGCGTGGCAGTAATAAGCGCGCCGCTATTGAGACCTGCTTCGACCACGAGAACCCCGTGGCTCCATCCGCTGATGATACGGTTGCGCATCGGGAAAGTTTGGCGGTCCGGCTCAACGTCCATCGAGAACTCGGAAACGACCGCTCCGTTGCCGCTCGCTATTTTCTCGGCGAGGCCGGCGTTCTCCGGCGGGTAGAGTTTGTTTAACCCGGACCCGATCACGGCGATTGTTCGACCCTTCGCAGCCAGCGCGCCTTGATGCGCGGCGGTGTCGATCCCTCGCGCTAAACCGCTAATCACAGTGAGGCCGGCGTAGGCCAGCTGATACGAGAGCTTTTTCGCCGCCTCCGTTCCGTAATGAGTCGTCCGACGCGAACCGATTACGCCGATTGCGTGGTAATCGCGCTCCAGGATTTCGCCCCAGACATAGAGCACGATCGGCGGGGCGTGAATCTCGCGCAGTTGCCGCGAATAGATGGGCGATTCAGCCGTGATCACCTGAGCGCCAAAAGTGCGAATCCGCTCGACCTCAGCTGACAGATCGACGGTGCTTTCCCAGCCCGTAATGTGGTCCGCAACATCGCGACCAACTCCATCGACAGCACGCAAGGCCGCGCCTTTAGCCGAAAGAATGCGCTCTGGTGTTTCAAAAACCTGCAACAGTTTTCGCAGCCGCACCGGCCCCATCGTCGGGAGCATGTTCAGCGCGATGCAGGCTTCGGTGGAGTTCACGTCTTGAGGAAGCGCTTGATGAAGTCTTGGGGAGCCACCGCGGGAAGCGGGGAGTTGCGAAAATCGCCGGCGTTTCGCGTGACAATCCATTCGACATGCGCGGACATGGCCGCGGCTACTTGAAGGGCATCTTCAAAATCATTCATCGTCAGCGCGAGCGCTTGCCGAACACCTTCCGTGTGTCCACCAGCGACTCCCACAAATCGAAGCATGTCGGAAATGAACCGGCGCGCGAACGTGTCGTTCCGGGCTCCGCGCAGAACATAATAGATGTTCGAAACCGTGTGCCACGCGACCATCGCCGAGCCCGTAAATTCCTGAGACCAAGCCACAACTTGTCTGCTCTCGTTAACAAACTCTGGACGATCCAAAGCGACATCCAAGAGCACGTTGGCATCGACCAGGATCTTCATTAGCGGTAGCCGTATTTCTTCAACAAATAATTCATCCGATCGTCCTTCGGATCCGGTTTGGGTAGCTTGAATTGGCCCTGCCACTTCTCGACAAACGATTCTCCTCCCCAACCATTGAACTGCCGCTCAACCAACTGGGAAAGCGAGGTCTTCTCTTTCTTGGCAAACGCTTTGGCCCGCTTGATCGCAGCGCCGTCAATCGTCAGAGTAAGTTTCTCTTTCATACACGTGTAGCGTATTCGGCACACGTGTCACCGTCAATCGGCGATGCCTCGCGCTAGAAAGGAATTTCGTCGTCGTCCGGCTCAGCAGATGCCGCACGCGGGGGCGGTGCGCTAGGACGCGGTCTGCTGCTGGGGCGTTCTTCGCCGCCACCACTGCCGCCCGTTTCGTCGGGTTCGCTGCCACCAGCTCCTGGGCGGCCGCCCAGCAGTTGCAAACCCTCGCCCACCACTTTCAACTT
>JBDUAH010000308.1:0-3194 GCA_040004745.1 Chthoniobacterales bacterium
TCGAAGAGCCGGTCACGAACTGGACCTACGGCGATCCGCGCGTGCGCTTCCGCATCCCGATCGGCGTCGCCTACGGCAGCGATCTCGAGAAAGTGCGTGAAGCGCTCATCGCCGCCGGACGAGAGACAGAGCACACGCTCGAAGACCCAGCGCCCAGCGTTTTCCTCGAAAGATTCGGCGACAGCTCGATCGATTTCGAGCTGGTGGTCTGGAGCAGCGAGATGAGTAATCGGCCACGCCGGTATAAGAGCGATCTCTATTTTGCGATCGCGAGAAAACTCAAGGAAGCCGGGATCGAAATTCCCTTCCCGCAGCGCGACATCCACATCCGGAGCGGCGTGCTCCCGATTACGCGCGGCGCGCGCGAGCCGGAAAAATCGACCTAGATTTTTCGTCGCGCGAGCATCATTTGAATTCTCTGCATGGGTTCCGGCGAGACCATTCCATTTCCGGGCGGATCAGCGCGCGTCGTTTCCCTCGCGGAATTGCGTGAGACCGATGCTTGGACCGCAGCCTTTCGCGACCAGGCAAAGGATTCCCGCTTCTACGGAATTGTAGAAGAGACGATCACTGGATTCGAGCATCACTACCTAATCCTGCAAGACAACAATGGCCGAGTCCGCGGCGTGCAGCCGTTTTTCTTCTTGCAGCAAAACCTCGTCGAAGGCGTGCCAGCGTTACGATCCATCGTCGATTTTATCCGGCGAACATTTCCACGCTTTCTCACCATGAGAGTGCTCATGATCGGATGCGCTGCCGGCGAGGGCCATCTCGGCATTTGCGAGTCGGGTGATGAGGATTGGTTCGCGATTGCGCTTTACGCGGCCCTCAATATTTACGCGCGCGGCAAGGCGGCACTCATCGTCTTCAAGGATTTTTCCGCGCGCTATCGAGACATGCTCCAGCGCTTCGCCGACAATGGCTACACCCGCATTCCAAGCATGCCGATGACGCAGCTCGCGCTTTCGTTCCGCGACTTCGACGACTATTTCGGACGGTTGAGCAAAGCGACGCGCAAAGACCTGCGGCGCAAATTCAAGAGAGTCGAAAAAGCGTCACCGATTCAACTCGAGGTCGTCACCGACGTCTCGCCGTGGGTGGACGAAATGTATCCGCTTTACCTTCAAGTGCAGGAGCGCTCCCCGCTCAAGTTCGAGACGCTGACGAAAGATTACTTCCGCGAACTCGGCCGATGCATGCCAGATAAAGTCCGCTTTTTCATCTGGCGACAGGAAGGCAAGATCGTCGCTTTCAGCCTTTGTCTCGTGCACCGCGGAGTAATCTATGACGACTACCTGGGGCTCGACTACAGCGTGGCGCTGGATCTCCACCTCTACTTCGTCACATTCTGCGACATCCTCGGTTGGGCAGTCGCACAGGGCCTTTCGTATTACCGGAGCAGCCCGCTCAATTACGAACCCAAGTTGCACCTAGATTGTGAACTTGCGCCCCTCGATCTATACGTCAGGCACACCAACCCTTGGTTGAATCGCATCTTCCCTCCCATCTTGAAACTCCTCGAACCGACGCGCCACGACCCGGTGCTCCAGCGTTTTCCGAACGCGCGCGAGCTGCGTCGGTAGCGGCGGTCTCTGGAGCGCCGTGCACCCGCCCGCCGAATGAAAAAACGTCACTCCAACAGCGCCGATTCGGCGGTCACACACCGCCGCTATAGCTTGTTCTTCAATCCTTGGTTTCAGATTGCGCTCAGCACCGCGTTCGTGGCGGCTTCGGAGTTGTGCCTGAAGCGTGGCGTGATGGAAAGCATCCCGGCTTCAGCATCGTGGAGTTGGACTGGCCTGGCTGGCCTTACCTCGGGCTTGGTCTGGCTCGGAATTTTACTCGTCATTTTCAGCTTCATTAGCTGGCTCTACGTTTTAAAACATCTCCCTCTTTCCGTCGCTTTTCCGGCCTCGCAGGTCGTCCATGTCCTCATCCCGATCACCAGTTGGCTCGTCCTCGGCGAACTGATCAGCATGACGCGCTGGTGTGGAATCGCGTTTGTTCTCCTCGGCCTCGCCGTCATGGCGAAACCGGCCGCGCGTCTGGAGGAGAAGATATGACTGCCCTCTCCCTGGTCTTGATCCTGACCTCGCTCGTCACTTTCGTGGCCGGTAACCTAATCCTGAAGCGCGCCATGGAACACGCCGCCGCGCTCGGACTTTCGCAATCCACGACCATTCGTTATCTCATCGCGGGCACTGCCGTCATGGCGGTCTCTTTTTTTCTTAACCTCGGCCTGCTGCGGCAATTCGACCTCAGCTACCTCTACCCGTTCCAAGGTTTGAGCGTCATCATCATCAGCCTGTGCGCAGCCGTCCTGCTCCGCGAAAAATTGACTCTCCCGCTCATGATCGGCTCACTCCTCATTACCGCCGGCGTGGTGCTGGTTTCGATCAGTTAGCCAAGATCGGCCAAAGCGTTTCAAAGGCAGCGCGATTGATCTCCTGCGCTTCCGCAAAATTCGGCACGGGCATATGGGGGTGATCCAGCTTGGCCACGAATCCTTGTTTCCAGCGCGCATACCTTTGCGGCGAATACGCCCCGCAAATATCGCCGCCGACCACTCGCGCCCCTTCGCG
This sequence comes from Chthoniobacterales bacterium, assembly GCA_040004745.1. GTDB lineage: Bacteria > Verrucomicrobiota > Verrucomicrobiia > Chthoniobacterales > UBA10450 > JACCTI01. Next base: position 2,583 of record JBDUAH010000308.1, read on the forward strand.
CAATTCGCGCAAAGCCCAAGCCACATCATCCGTGGCAAATTTTCCATTCTCCCAATTCGTCACTGCATCGCCCGCCTGCAGCCCGTCCAAGTCCACCGTAACGTAAACATCGCCGCTATTTAGCCCGCTCACGAAACGCGCGAAATCGTCCCGCCACGTCCCGCGAAAGATAGCGCCTCGTCGCTGCTGTTGGGCCAGCGGACGATCGTCGGCCCAGGCGTGGACTTCCAGTATGCCCGCCCGTTCCGCGCGGCGATTCCCAAACGCCTGCCCCGGCCACCAGCACTCGAAATTCCCACAACCCCAAACGCTCACCTTTTGCACCTGCTCCAACTCCAGCGCGCGATTAACCCAACTCCCGCAGCACCACCGCGGCGGTCGAATATCCCAATCCGGATGGTTATCGAACGAGATCACCGTCAGCGGCTCGGCAAAACGTCGCACCCAGAGTCCGCTGAGATGGTGGAAATCGCCCGAGCCATAGACAATAAACGGCGCGAGACGGTCAACGTACGCGCGGTAGAAATCTTCCACCAACCGCGGAGGCGCGGAAAACCGGAGACGCGGCCCCCATTCCCGAGCGTCCACCATTGGCAATCCCAGCGCCGCCTC
>JBDUAH010000309.1:0-3191 GCA_040004745.1 Chthoniobacterales bacterium
CGTCTCGCGCAGCCATCCGAATTTTGTGCGTCGTTTGTTCGAACTCGAAGTGAGCGAAATCGCCGACGGCACAGTGGAGATACGCGGCATCGCGCGCGAAGCTGGCTACCGCACGAAAATCGCGGTCACGAGTGCGAACGATAAAGTGGATCCAGTCGGCGCTTGCGTAGGCATGCGCGGTTCACGGGTAAAAAATATCGTGCGCGAGCTGAACAACGAGAAGGTGGACATCATTCGATGGAGTTCCGATCCGAAAGATTACGTCCTCGAAGCGCTCAAGCCGGCGAAGGTGAAGAACCTTGTTTTCGATACCGAGAGGAAGAGTGTCCAGATTTCCGTCGATGAAGATCAGCTCTCGTTAGCCATTGGCAAAAAAGGCCAGAACGCGCGACTCACCTCCCGTTTGACCGGATGGGAAATCAATATCGATAAGGACACTTCTGCGACGCACGCCGTCGAACAGAAGGTCGAGCAGGCGGCGAAGAGCTTGCAAAGCGCGCTCCCGATTACGGACGAACAGGCGCTCACGCTGGTAAAATCTGGCTTCACCAATCTGGAAGGATTGCGCGACGCGGACGTTTCCGATTTTGTGGATATTCTCGCGGTGGACGAGGCGAAGGCACAGGAGATTCACGCCGCCGTCCCCCGCGACGAAGCTGCCACTACTTAAATGGCCCACCGTGGGGTTCCCGGAGCCATGACCCAATTTTTTGACCAACATGCCGACCAAAACGAAAAGCACGACGACCGCCCGCAAGTCCCAATCAGGGAGAGCGGTGAAGTCTGCCTCCGTGGCTTCCAAGCCGTCGAGCACCAAGGCGAAGTCGGCTAAAACTGCGACCACTTCGCCGGCTGAGAAAGGGCCGCGCAGTATAGCGGTAGCGCCTACTCCGGCAGCGCGTTCACGTGCCGCCGCGGCTGCTGCGGCCGCCGCTGCCGCTGCCGCTGACCAGCCTGCACCGACGCCGAAGAAGGCCCCGGTCGAGTCCGTTTCTTTGATCGATGAAAAGAAGCCGCGTCCGAAGCGCGCCGAAGGTACCGCTCCCACCACGCGCTCCTTTCTTCCGCCAATTTCCCGTATCATCACGACTCCGGAGCCCGCTCCGCCGAAGAAGGTGGAACCGCCAGCTCCCGCGCCGGTCATCCGCGTGGCCCCGCAAGTCACTGATCTGATCTCCGGTCCGGCTCCAGCGGCGCCCGCGCCCGCTCCGGTGGTCGAAACGGCTCCTGAGGAGAAGCCCGCAGAAGGCGTCCCGCTCGATCCGCTAGTAACGGAAGGAGAAGACGAGCAGAAGATCATTCATATCAAGCCGCCCATCATCGTGCATGACCTGGCGACGCAGCTTGGGATTAAGAATCACGTCCTGATTAAGGAGCTGATGGAGCTCAATGTGTTCGCGAATTCCAACCAGACGGTCGAGCCCGATATCGCGACCAAGATTTGCGAAGCGCACGGTTTCGTCTTTGAGATGGAACGCCGCGAAAAAGGCGGCGGTGTCCACAAAGTGGAGGAGGTCGTCGTCGCGCCGCCTCCGCCAGTCATCGAGAAGGAAGAGGAACTCAAGACGCGTGGCCCGATCATCACGTTCATGGGTCACGTCGATCACGGTAAGACTTCGCTCATGGACGCGATCCGTAAGACACGGGTCGCCGCTGGTGAAGCGGGCGGAATTACCCAGCACATCGGCGCTTACACGGTCGATTATAAAGGCTCGCGCATTACTTTTCTCGATACACCTGGTCACGCTGCGTTTACCGCGATGCGTGCCCGCGGAGCGCATGTCACGGATATCGTGGTGCTCGTCGTCGCGGCCGATGATGGCCTGATGCCACAGACGATCGAAGCGATCAATCACGCCAAGGCGGCCGAGCATGTAAAGATCATGGTGGCGATCAACAAGATCGACATTCCCGGCGCTAATATCGAACGCGTGAAGAAGCAACTGCAGGAACGCGAGTTGAGCCCGGAAGATTGGGGCGGCGATACCATTGTCTGCGAAGTTTCCGCGACGAAGGGAACTGGCATCGATCATTTGCTGGAGATGATGGCGCTGCAGGCGGAGGTGATGGAATTGAAGTCTTCGCCCACGGCCACGCCGCGCGGGACGGTGATCGAGGCGCAAGTCGAAGCCGGCCGCGGACCGACGGCTACGGTGATCGTGCAAATCGGTACTCTGAAAATCGGCGATCCATTTATCTGCGGCGATTACGGCGGTAAAGTGAAATCCCTGATCGACGATCACGGCAAGCCTGTGAAGGAAGCGGGTCCGTCGACACCGGTCAGAGTTCTGGGATTCACCGGTTTGCCGCACGCCGGCGACGAACTTCTGGTGATGGAATCCGAACGGCATTCCAAAACGCTGAGCGAGGAACGCCTGCAAGCGAAACGCGCCGACAAACTGAGCACGCCGCAACGCGCCACGCTCGAAAGCCTGCTCGAAGCGGCGGACGGCAAAAAGAATCTCCGCATTATTCTGAAATGCGACGCGCAAGGATCGCTCGAAGCGCTCACCGGCGCGCTGGAACTGATCGAGAGCAAAAAAATCGATCTTGAGATCGTCCACTCCGGCGTCGGCCCGATTTCCGAAAACGACATCCTCCTCGCGAGCGCGTCGAACGCGGTCGTGATCGGCTTCAACATCAAGGTCGAAAGCAACGCGGTGAACGCAGCGAAGCGCGAAGGCGTACAGGTCAAACTTTACAGCATCATTTACGAGCTGATCGATCAGATCAAAGACTCGATGGCCGAGATGCTCGATCCGGAGCACCGCGAAACCGTTATCGGCCACGCCGAGGTCAAGCAGGTCTTCAAGCTCACGCGGGGAATCGTGGCGGGTTGCCTCGTCACCGATGGTCGCATTGCACGCACCGCGCGCGCGCGCGTTTTGCGTCGTCGCCAGCCAGTTTACGATGGCGGCTTGTCAACGCTCCGGCGTTTCCAGGACGACGTGAAAGAAGTGCGCGTTGGCCTGGAGTGCGGCATCAAGCTCGGCGACTTCAACGAATATCAAGTCGGCGACATCATCGAGTGCTACCAACTCGAGCAGGTCGCGCAGAAACTGTAATTGCAGAGCGTCTCTTCCGAGACGCTGGCGTTGCGCAGGAACGCCTCCCATCCATGAAACATCGAATGCTGCGCGTGAACGAGATCGTCCGGCGCGAGCTGAGCACGATCATCGCGCGCGACCTCA
>JBDUAH010000058.1:0-10751 GCA_040004745.1 Chthoniobacterales bacterium
CACGGGGTGCACTTGTTGGGAGCGTTTTCCTCAATCCACGCCAGCATTTCGCCGTCGCCTTTTCCCGTTGCGAGCTCGGTTTTGAGCGCTTCGGCGGTGATGCCGGTGAAGCGGAACCAATGATGATCCATCGGATTGTTGTATTTGTATTCGCCGGCGGTTCCGGCCTCCTCCGCGCGCCCTTTATCGAGGATGCGCGCGAGCATGATGTAGCCGCCAAGACGCACGCGCGGACTGCGTGGTGGACGTTGGCTGAGATCGGGCGCGGAGGAAATGGTGGCGTTCACGGTCGCAATCTAGCAGCGACCGGGCGCGAGGACAAAGCGCTGCGCGGCAAAGCGGTATTTGCATCGTGGCGATCTCTTCTCCATCATGATCTGTCTTGAAGAAGCCGTTTACGTTCACGCTGGCAGCTTTCGTAGTTGTCGGGTTCTTAACCGGCACGATTTTCGGACGCTACTTGCTCGCGCCCAGTTCCGAGGCGCATCCAGAAGCGAGACGGAAATCCGAAGCGTTGCTCGACAGCACCGCGGATTCGTCCTCGACCGCGAAGGCAACGCAAGCGGCGGCGGCCGTGGAAACGCGGACATCAGCACTCGATGCGAAGAGCTCTGGAAAAACTCTCGAGGCCATCCTCTCCACGAAGGATGCGCGGCAGCGTTCACGCGCTCTGCGGCTCTATCTTGAAGCGCTCCAGCCGTCGGAATTCGCCGATGCCCTCAAGGGACTCAAGCAAATCACCAACAGCAACGAGCGCGACCTCGCCTCCCGATTGCTCACCGCGCAATGGGTCATGACCGATCCGGATGGCGCGTTGCAATTCGCGGCCGGGAATCACAGCTACGATTACCTCGCGGTGGACGTTTTTCGCGAACGGGCGGCGAGCGATCTGAAAGCGGCACTCAGGGGTGCGCAGGAGATTCCTGGCAACGATCTGCGTTACGCCGCGCTGAAGGGCGTGCTGCAATTCCAAACCGATCAGGATCCATTGGCCGCGCTGGAGCTGGCCAAATCTTTAGGTGACTTCCGCGGGAAGGAACCCCTAACGAATGCAATCTACCGGCAATGGGCGCAGACAAACCCCGTCGCGGCGGGCAATAGTGCAGCGCAGGACCCGCAAGAAGGCTGGCGTTCCCCGATCACGCAAGTGGCGAGCACCTGGGCGGATCAGGACCCGGTGGCGGCGGCGCAGTGGGCGCTTTCCATTTCCGATGCGGCCACGCGCACTCGCTCGGTCTCGGAGGTGATGCGGCAATGGAGTCGCGACGAACCGGCGGCGGCAGCGAATTGGATTTACAGCCTGGAGACAGGACCGATGCGCGATTCGGCGGTGGCCGGCTTTGCTTCCTCCATCGCCAGCGTCGATCCGCAGACGGCGCTGGGCTGGATCGGAACCATGAGCGACGAAGCGGAACGGCAACGCACCCTGCGGCGAGTGGGCCGGATTGTGTTGTGGCGCGATCCGGCGAACGGGCCGGCACTTTTGCAAACGGCGGGCCTGCCGGCGGATCAGATCGAGGCGTTGAGCCGGCGCGGGCGCGGGCGCGATCAGTGATCGCGAGCAGGTAGGCGCGCTTTTCCCAAGACGACCAGGACGATGCCGCCGAGGACGGCGCATGCGGCGAGGACGAGACGAGGCGTGAGCGTTTCGCGAAGGAAGATAATGCCGCCCGCGGCCGCGATGATGGGAACGCTGAGTTGCACGGCGGCGGCGATGGCTGCGGGCAACGCGGGCAGGGCGGTATACCAGATCGCGTAGCCCAGTGCGGATGCGATTGCGCCCGAGAGAATGGCGTAGACGGTTCCCGCGCGATCGACGTGCGCCCAAGGAAAGACGGCCAGACTGAGCATCGCCGCGAAAGGAACAGCGCGGAGAAAATTGCCGGCGGTAGCGTTCACCGGATCGCCCGCCGCCGCCTTACCCCGCAATGAGTAAACGCCCCACGCGAAACCAGCGCCGAGCATGAGGAGCGATCCTCCGAGTGGCGGCGCAGAGAGGCCAGGGAAGACCAGAGCAACCAGACCCGCCAGCGCCATGAACAAGCCAAGGATTTGCCAACCGTGCAGGCGTTCGCCTTTGTGCAGACCCCAAAGGATCATCGTCGCTTGCACAGCGCCGAAGAGGAGCAATGCGCCAGTGCCCGCGGAAAGAGAAATGTAGGCGAAGGAAAACGCTGCGGCGTAAACGAAGAGTGCGAGCGCTGACGTCCAACTGCCGGCATTATTCGGAGCTGCGCGGCGCGCCCTAACGATGAGCCACAGCATGATCGCGCCCGAGATGATGCGGATGAAGGTAAAGCTTGGGGCGTCGATTTCCGTTTGCTTTAGGGCAAGGCGGCAAAGCAAGGAATTCCCGGCGAACGCGATCATCGCGAGCGTCGTGAAGAGCAGAACGCGAGCGGGTTTCATGAAGGCGCGAGTCAGTTGCGTTGCTGGGAAAAGGGTTCCGCCGAGAGCTTCCGCACATCAGCGCCCGACCGATCAGCCTTCGCGTCGCAGCGTGACAGAGGTCTCACCTTCTGCGACGACGCGGAAACCGAAACGCTTGTAAAGACGCACGGCCGGATGAGAAGGCCGGACGCGGAGTGAGATTTCCTCCTGCTCCGGGTTGGCCCGCACCCATTGGGTAAGGACCGCAGCACCAATCCCGCGTTTGCGATGCCCCGGGCGAACGGCGAATGCGAGCTCCGGCGTGGAGCCCTCGTTAGGCTCCCGAAACCAGACCGCCCCGAGAGGTGCATGATCGCCTTTATCCAGCGCGACAAAGCCGCGATCACCGCCCCGGCCCCAATCCTTCGCGTAGCGCGCGTATTCCGGCTGCTGCACGATTTCCGGAGGCGGCATCGTTTCAGCGCCTTGCAGCGCGAGATACAGCATCTCCCAGATCACGGGCTCGTCGTCCGTAGTGAGAGGGCGTATTTCGTAATCCATCGCCGCCATCATGGCCGGGGAGAAAGCTCTCGTCGAGCCTTCGCTCTTCAAATCTTAACCGTTAGGGGAGGGGCGGATAGCTGGGGGCGGCGCTGCAATTCGAGACGCTTGACGGAGAGGATTTGCCGCGTCTGGTTCCGACCAATGCCTGCCGCTAACCGCCACGTGCTACGCTGGTTCTGCATCGGCGTGCTGGGTGCCGGGATGGCGGGCATCGAGGTAACTGGCTGCCGGGAAAAGGGTGAAGATGCGATTGTCCTGGGAAAGGAAGACGTGCCGGCTTCGCAGATCGAAGTCACGCCTAACGAATCAGAATCGTCCGCACCGACGGTGTCCCCGACTCCTTCGACGATCGCCGACGTGGAGCTCGAATCTGGAGTAGTGGATTGTTTGAGTTGATGAAGTACGACGTCGCAGTGGTTGGCTTGGGGGGAATGGGAAGCGCGATTCTCGCCCACGCTGCCGGCCGTGGCGCAAGCGCGATCGGGATAGAGCAACACCAGGCGGTGCATGCTCTCGGTTCGTCACACGGGCGCTCCCGGATGATTCGGAAATCCTATTTCGAAAATTCGGCTTACGTGCCGCTCTTGCGACGAGCCTACGAACTCTGGCGCGAATTGGAGCGAGCCGCCGCTACGAAGATCTTCCAGGCTACGGGCGTCTTGACCGTCGGAGAGGAGACCCGCGAGATCGTCGCCGGCACAAGGCGCGCGTCGCAAGAGCATGATCTGCCGCTTTCGGTCTTGAGCAGAGCGGAAGTGCAAGAGCGTTATCCCACCGTGAAAATCCTAACGGATGAAATCGCTCTCTTTGAAGCAGACGCGGGCGTGCTGGATCCCGAAGTGGCGGTGCAGGCACATTTGGCGATGGCGCGCGGACACGGCGCCACAATGGAGTTTGGCGTGGTGATGACGCGGTGGGAGGCGACCAATCAAGGCTTCAATATTTCCCTCGGGGACGGCCGGCGCATCGCAGCGCGAACGCTGATCCTGTCCCTCGGTCCGTGGTTTAAAGAAACTCTCCGATCGCTCGACATATCCATGACCGTGCAGCGCAACGTGCAAGTGTGGTTTCATTCCGCCACGGCCGCCTACCGTGCACCCGGGTTTCCCGCTTTTCTCTTGGATCGCCGCGGGCTGCCTGCGCCGCTTTACGGATTCCCGGATTTTGGCCATGGAGTAAAAGCGGCCTTCCACGGGTTGGGTGCGGAGACAAATGCGCAGGATCTCGATCGCGCGATTGACGAATCGAGCGATGTCGCGCCGCTCAAGCGCGCGATGGAAGCGTGGATGCCGGGCGCTGCCAAAAGTTTACGCGATGCGACCGCTTGCATGTACAGCCTCACTCCGGACGAGCACTTCGTGATCGATCGCTCACCGCACCATCAGAATCTTATCCTCTGCGGCGGTTTCTCCGGGCATGGATTTAAGTTTGTGCCCGTCGTAGGCGAGATCGCGGCCGAGCTGGCGCTCAACGGCGGCACGCGGCATGAGATCGATTTTCTGTCCGCGAGCCGCTTTCAGGAACAGTAAAACAAGCAAAACCTATGATGGATTCTCGACGACTTTTACTTCTCAGCACTTCGACTATTTTCGGGGCTGGTTACTTGGATTACGCGGAGGACGAGGTGCGCGATTTTCTGCAGGGCGTCGGACGAGTTCTTTTCGTTCCGTTCGCGCTGCAGGATCGAGCGGCCTACGCGGAGAAGGTACGCGCGCGCTTCGTCGGTCTTGGCGTGGACGTGGAATCGATCCACGACGCGAGTAACCCCCGGCAGGCGGTACAACAGGCGGAAGCCATCTTCATCGGCGGCGGAAACACCTTTCGCCTCCTCGCCACGCTTTATGATCTCGACTTGTTAGGGCCAATCCGCGACCGCGTCATGGAAGGGATGCCTTACGTGGGTTCGAGTGCGGGTTCGAACGTGGCCGCACCCACCATCCGCACCACGAACGATATGCCGATCGTCGAGCCGCCCTCCTTCGAAGCGCTCGGCTTGATCTCGTTCCAGATCAATCCGCACTACCTCGATCCGAATCCCGGTTCCACCCACATGGGCGAAACGCGGGAAGAACGTATCCTGCAATTCCTAGAGGAGAACGAAACGCCGGTGATCGGTCTGCGCGAGGGCGCGATGTTGCGGATCGAGGGCGGTTCGTGCCGCTTGCAAGGTACGACGGGCGCCCGAATTTTCCGAAGAGAGACCGCGCCAATGGAGGTCCGCGAGGGGGTCATCGACGCCTTTTTGCAAGGGCCAGGATGGGTCGGTGCCGGAGCAAACTACGCTTTACTTCCCAACTCGTTTTAAAATATTTGCGTTCCACCTTTCTCATCATGCTTACACGAATCCTGTTCCTTCTTCTCGTCACCTGCACCGCTGTCTCCGCCGCGGAAACAGTGCCCAGCGAAGCTTCCATCCGCGAGTTGCTGACAATAATGGACGCGAAGAAGATGGTCGATTCCATGATGGGCCAGATGAATGGGATGATGCAGGGCACGATGCGCGAAGCGCTCAAAGGCCAGCAGCTTTCCGCCGAGGAGCAGAAGATGATCCAGAACAGCATGACCGAGATGCAGGGATCGATGAGCGAGGTCCTGTCCTGGAGCAAATTGGAGCCGATGTATATCCGGATTTACCAACGCTCCCTCACGCAGGAAGAGGTCAGCGGGATGATCACCTTCTATAAAACGCCGGTCGGCGAAGCGATGATCCACAAGATGCCGGTCATCATCCAAAACACCATGCAGGAGGTGCAAGCCATGGTGGCACCCATGATGCAAAGCGTGCAGCAGTCGCAACAGCGTTTGCTCGCGCAGCTTAAGGCGGAGCGAAAAAAGAAACTGGCGAAATAGCTAAGGCTGCAGCCAAATCGCGCGCACTTCCGCCGGGGTCAACAGCGTCGCATCCTTGATTAGCTGGCAGAACTCCTTCTTGCTCACGTGATGATGTTCGCCCGCGCCGGCGAGCAAATTAGTGATCGCCTTGTAGCGCACCTCCAGCCGCTCCAACGACACGATACGCAAATACTCATCGCCCTGTTTCCACACTTGGTTTTGCGCCAGCTTCACGCAGCACTCCTTCGCGCCCAACGCAATTTCGCGGATGTGGAGCGCGGGTTCGCATGGCGCTCGGCGGGAGTAGGACGGATCACGCTCTCCGCGATCGCGGCGTATTGCCCATCGCGCAAGCCCGTCTGAAACGTCTTCTTCACGCGCCTATCTTCGCCTGAGTGAAAAGTGAGGATGGCCACGCGGCCGCCTGAATTCAGACAGCCCGGCAGCACACGCAGAAAAGCGTCCAACGCGGAAAACTCATCGTTCACGGCGATACGCAGAGCCTGGAAGACGCGGCGGACGGAGAGTTCTCGCTCCTCGTTTTTCGCTCGTGGCAAAGCTGCGCGGATGGCCGCTGCCAACGCGACTGTGCTGGCAAAGCTCTTTCCGGCGATGACCGCCGCCAGCTCAACCGCGTGCGACTCATCGGAATTCTCCGCGATCAGTTCTGCTAGCTCGCTCGGTTCGGCCATCTGCAAAAGAACCGAAGCCGGTTGTCCGCGACCAGGATTCATCCGCATATCGAGCGGACCCTCCACCTTAAAGGAAAAGCCTCGCGTCGGATCGTCGAGTTGCATCGAGGAAACGCCCAGGTCCGCGAGGATGACATCCGCGCCGGAGCGACCCGCGCGAACGAGCGCTTGCGGCAGACCAGCAAAGTTGCTGCGCTGTGCGGTGAAACTTTCTGGACCGAAACTGAGAGCTCGCAGCCGCGCTTCCGTTTTCGGCAGCTCCATCGGATCGGCGTCCAGCCCTAACAAGTGCCCACCGGGCTGCAGCCGTTTCAGCAGTTCCTCGGCATGCCCACCGTAACCCAACGTGCAATCGACGACGAACTCGCCCGCCTGGGGCGCCAAGACCTCCAAAACTTCCTCCACCATGATGGGGCGGTGGCTGCCGGCCGGCGTCCGGCCAGCCGCCAGAACCTTCGCCACGGTCACGCCGTATCGTTCCGAATCGAGCTCTTTGTACCTCTCATCGAAACGCCGCGGATTTTTCCCGCGGTAGCGCGGCCGGCGCTGATGTGGAAGGGAGTCTTCGGCCATCCGCAAAGGTGCGACAGAGGTTCGAATCACGCGAGAGCGTTTGCCGTCGCTGCAAACGATCAGCTCATCGCAAGTTTTGCGACGGCTCACCGGATAACGAACCGCCGACGCTGGCTTTAACGGAGGAAACATCGGTGGCGTTAATCGTTCCGCTCAAATTCACATCGGCGCGGAAGTTTGATGGCATCACCGTCTCGCCCACGAACGCTTTCGTTTGACCAACGTCGGAGCCGTTGGTGGTGCCGTTGCCCGTGACATCGCCGGCCAGGACACCGAGCGAAACGCTCACGTTCCCGAAGTGGATCCCATCGTTCACGCCCCCGAGTGTGATGGTGACGACCTGGGCGTTGCTCACATTCGTTAGATCCACCGTGACCTGCGAGCCGCTGACACTGTAGTTGCTGACGCTGCCGATTCCCGCGGTGACCGAAGCATTACCGACCGTCACCGGAGTGGCGAAGTTGATGACGACCTGATGCGTAGGGCCGTTCCGTGGTTCGATGCCGATGTTGCCGGAGAGGGGCAGGGGAATATCGAACGCTCCCGCGCCCGTATGCGTCTTGCGTGAGACGGCGCTCTGCGCGGTTGGGGCGATGGGGAAGACGCGCACGAAATATACGTCTTCTTCCTGATTGAAGGTGGCGCAGTAGGCGACGTTTCCGCCGCCGTTATCCGACACCATGGTCATGTAATCGCCCATTTTGTTCTGGTTCGGGTAACCGATGGAGGGGTTAAAGGAATTACTCACCTGCACGTTGGGCGCCCAAGTGTTCCCACCATCGAAGCTGTAGGAGTAGAAGAGCTGGGAGTCAGTGTTATTGGCGGCGTTCCGCGTATCCAGCCAGACGACGTCGATGCGGCCGTTCGGCGCGACCGCGAGGGTGCTCATCCAATGATATTTCGCATGGTTGATCGGATCGTCATTAATCCGCCGCGGCGCGCTGAAGGTTTGCCCGCCATTCGTGCTCCGGACGAACATCACGTCGCTCCCGGTGGTGAAACCGGTCGGGCGCACGCCGGCCAGCATGTAGATGTTATTGTTCGTGCTCGTGCCGGAGCGATCCGCGGCGAGGAAGATTTGGCCGATGAGGCCGACTGGATTGATGGGATCGTTGATCGTGATCGTGCCCCCGAGGTTGACCGCCGTGCTCTGATCGAAGGTGGGCGTGACGGCGCCGTTCCGCGCATTGCTGGAGCGGACGCACCAGATCTGGTTGGTGTTAAAATGGACGCCGCCGATGAAGAGGATGCCATTCGAGTCCACGTCCGGCGTGCCCCAAGCGGGTGAGTTCGGGATGTTAATCGGATCGATCCAGGTGAACCCGCCGTCGGTGGAGCGGCTGAACTGCCGGCCCTGGTAGTTGTTCCCCCCGGTGCTCCAGTTCTGATACTGGAAGCCGTGGCCGGTGCTGTTGGTGTTATCGATGGTAAACCACTGCTTGTCGCCGCCGGTGGCGGAGGCGAGGCGCAGCCACGACATTCCGCCATCGAGCGAGCGCCACATGTCGTCGAAGAATGATTGGAGCAGGCTGAGGTAAAAGAAGCGGCCGGTTTCATCGGAAGCGAGAACGGGATCGCTGCGGAAGACGTTGTTTTCCAGCACGCCGGGGAAGGTCCAGTTCACGCCCCCATTGCTCGAATAGCCCCAGCCAGATTGCCGGAAGTTCGACGCGACGCTATTGAACTGCCGCCAGCCGATCGCCATCTTCGCGGGATTGGTCGGGTCCACGCAGATGCTCGGCTCGTTCGCGGCATCGCCGGTGATGTTCAACCCGTTCGCGCTCACATTGACCTGATAGCTCGTATAAGGCCCGGACTGCGAGACCATGCGCGGCGATACTCCGGTGCGCCAGACCAACGCAGGCGCGTCCTCGTATTTTTCCATCGCCTCCAGTGCGTTTTCACTCGGCCTCAGCACCTGCGCCGGCGCGGAGGCGATTGCCCAAACGAGAATCAAACAACCGAGGAGAGGGGATTTAGACATGGCGAAAAGTTTCTACAGGATGGAGTGATATAACGGCGCGGTGGCACGGCGTCGATTTGATTCGGCGGGATTGAGGGCGTGTTCAAGTTTCGGCGCCCATCGAAATTTCTCGAAGATCCCGCGTCGGCTCACGCGCGTGGATCAACCCCTCGGCCAAGTGCTTTTCGAGACATTGAACGTTGGACAGCCTGCCCGCCGTAGCCTTGCGTAGGAGGGTTGAACGTTTTCCCACTCCCCATGAAGCACTTCCTCCCCGCCGCCATCCTCTTCCTCGCAGTCGCGTCCCTCATCGCTCAGGATGATGAAACCCCCGCCGACAACTCGGACGGCCTCCCGACCGAGTACGCCGATTTCCTCGTTAGCCACGAAACACTTTCCCCCGACGGGAAAATGGCCGTTATCTACCCCAAGCTGGAGGTCTGTGAGGACGATTCCGACACGCCAGCGGCCGCTACCCGGTGCCAAAATTATCTCGTCCAGCTCCAGCCCTTCCAGATCCTCACCAAGATCGCGACGGACTCGCCCCATTTCCAAAGCAAGAGTCACGGCGGCCTTAGCATCGCCTGGGCTCAGGATCAAAGCGCCGTCCTCGTCACCGTCGAAGGCAAGTGGGGCCCGGACGACATCTTTCTCTACCAGCTCAGCGCCGGAAAAGTCATCCAGAGCACTAACTTTCTCCGGAAAGTCCACGATCTTCTTGCCCCCTCCTTTAAAAAATCCCGACCGAGCGAATACAACGATAATTTCGATTTTATCTTCGAGAACGACGAAGAGCAGACGCCGCTCTGTCAGTTCACGGATCCCTCTCACATTCGCGTAAAAGGCTACGCCACCAACGACCCTAAGGGCATCGCGGACAAACCCTGGCACGCCGACATTGCTGCCACCTGGGACGTCACGAAGGAGAAATTCACTTCACAGAAAATCAGCGGCACCTTCACCGGCAAACGCTAAAAAAATTCGGTCAGTTCCGAGTTTCTCCCTCCCGTTTGCAATCCGGCCTCCCGTTCGGTGGCGCTCAGATCTTCTCAATAAAGGCCGGGCAAAAGCCGTTTCGTCCGCTGCATATAGCTGAAGTATTTTTCCCCCAGTGCTGCGGAAAGCGCCTCTTCCTCCACCTGCATTCGCCGGCGCAGTGCCAGGAAGATCGGCACCATCACCACCAGCAGCGCGATCCAGTTCGCCAGCGAAAACCCGAACCCGAGAAAGCCCAGCAACACCCCCGTGTACGATGGATGCCGGACCAGCCGAAACGGCCCGCGTTCCACCAATTCGTGATCCCGTGCGATCTGCACGTCCACAGTAAAAAACCGACCTAATACCACGATCGCCCACCATCGGAAAGCGATCCCCACCACGAAAACAATCAGCCCTAACAGCCGCCACAAGTCGGGATTCGGCAGCGCTCCCGCCGACACCCGCGCGGCCACGAACACCCCAGCCACCACACTTAACAGGATCACTACCCAAAGCATGCCCAGCGTGCTTTTGTCCTGCCGCGCCCCGTCACCGCGCGACCTCCGCGTCACCGTCAGCAGAACTTCAGAAATCAGATACGCGTAACCAAGATACTGCGGCCCGGGCAAATTCATGGCGCACCATATAGACGAATCTTCGCCAAAGTCTGCACCGAATCGAACGATCTGAGGGTCCAATTGTAGCCGCCTCACTCCGTTGCGGCGTCGCCGTGAAAGCACGCCAACAGAGTGACGTGACTACACAAATTGGCAAACGCC
>JBDUAH010000059.1:0-10712 GCA_040004745.1 Chthoniobacterales bacterium
GCCCCTTACGGAAGCGCGCCTTTACGAATTCGCGATTTAGGCGAGGTCTTACTTGCCTTTCGTGGTCTTGATTCCGCCGGGGCCGGGGGCGGGACCGGGTGTCGGAGCCACATTCGGACCAGAATCTTTCGAATTCCGAGGGCCGGAATGCGGAGTCCCTGCATAAGGGAAGGTAAGGTTATAAACTTGATCGTTAGCCGCGGAGTTATCGCCGACGAGTGTCAGAGGCATGGTGTAGGCCGGGCCATTGGCGACCGCAGTGAGCGCGATGTCGATCGCATCATCACCGAAGCGCCGGCCATTCGGCCAGCCCGAAGGAACCATCATACCGTTCGTGGGATCGAGAACGGTATCGCCACCGATGAAGCTTAGGCGGTTGAAACCTGCCTCGCCAGCCGTCCGCACGCGACCGGTATTGGTATTCACACGGATCACATCCGGGATGTAAATCGCTTGTAAATCGGTTCGGTTGTTGGTCTGGAAATTAGTACCAAAAACCGCGTTGATCAGGACTGCAATCTCTGGATTTAAGGCATAGGTGGCAAACATGGCCGCGTCGTCAGTTGGTTTACGGCGATTGTAGTTATCCTTGTCCTGCAGAGCTACGAGCACTTCGTTGAAAAGCGGGTTGGCGAGACGGTTGACCTGAATGAACGGCCCGGACGAGGTGTCCTTCTGGTCTGTTTGCCGCAAAGTCACACGGGGACGACTGACGGACGCAAATACGCCGACGCCAGTGCTGGGAGGTTGGAGCGCGCCAGTGTAGGGAGCGGGCGTTAACTGCGTGAGCGGGATCACGATCGCGTAATGCAGAACGTTATAGCCCTTGAATCCGTCCACTCCGCCGCCGGCTTGCCCGAGGCTGTTACCGAGGATGCGACCTTCCAGGAGATCGAAAATTCCTGGCGTATCAGCATAGAAACCGTCCTCGCGAGGACCGGCAAAAACCGTGTAGGTCGCGCCGCCGGAGGCCACATCGACCGTGGTCTGTGCAGTGTAGGGATCGAGATTCGGGCGAGAAGTCGCGCCGGAAATCGCGACGCCATTGGCGTCGTTATACAACGGCGTGGTCTTTATACCCACGTTCGGCGGTGCTACGAGCAAAGGATTTGCGTTCAACTGCGTCGGCGTGCCGGCAACGGTCTTGGTGACGCTGTAGGATTGCACGAAATTCTGGTGCGCATCGCCCACCGTCATGATCGGGCCGACATCGAGTCCGACGCCGCGTCCATAACGCAGGATGGTATTCGTGTTCTTATAATTTCCGCCGACGACATCTACTTCGGAGAATTTAAAATCGTAACGCTGTTGTTCGACACCCGAGGCCGGGTCCGTGATGTGAATGCTGTAAAGAGCGTCGGGCGAGAAGGAGTCATAGATGACACCGTCGCCGGGTTCGGAGAAAGGGCGCACGCTGACCTGAACTACGAGGACCACTTCGCCAGACGGGCGTGTTCGCATAAAGGCGTAGACGTCGGTCAGGTTTGCCTGCGGATCGAGCTTGATGAGCGGCGCATCGCTGTGGCTGGAAGCGGTCGCGCGCGGCACAGGGCCGAAAGCGAACGCAGTCGCCAGGGCAACAGCAGCGGGAAGAATGCAGGTGAGACGGCGAAGAGAGCCGGGGCGGTTAGTCGGGTATTTTTTCATGAAATTAAGCAATTAGACGAACTAGGAGACGCTGACACTGGCGCGCTGCATGTTGCGGCGGCGTTGGAAGAGGACGACGAAAACTGGAAGAGCCAGGAAGCAGAGGGCGACTACGCCCGGCTCCGGCACCGGCGCCACAGTCACGCCCGTGTAGGTATTGCCGAAAATATCAAGCGCCTCGAAAGTGGTCGCACCCGGGGCCAAAGTGCTCGTGAAAGTGAAAGCCGAAACCGTCGAGCCAGGAGCAAAAGTCTGCAGCGTGGCGGGGTTGTTATCCTCTAGGAAAGAAACGAAACCGTTTCCCGAATCGTAGGTGGCGAGGAAACCCATTGGTGCGGTCAGATTTTGGACGGTGAAGGACGCGGCGGGCATCGCGCCGAAGGAAACGATAGCGAGCGTATTGGGGCTGCCGTTCATGACGGAATAGCTATACGTGTAAACGCTCCCGTTAAAGGTTACCGTGGGGGTCACGAGGACCTGCGCGGGAAGGTTTGGGGAGGTTACCGGGCTCAGCGAGTCGATCCCGCTGCCAGTGAGCGCGGAAAGCGAGACGAAGCGTTGGTTACCGAGCGTGGTTTCGGCCGGCCCAGGACCGGCAAACCCCGCATCCAGAAAGTCGAAATTATTGGCCTTCGCAGAAAGCGAAAGAGCCAGGAGCGAAGCGGCCGCGATTACGCCCAATTTGGTGAATGGAGATTTGATCATGAAATTGTTCTTTTTGAGCTTTTGTTCTGCTGCGGGGCCACAGTGGCGATTGCGTGGAGAAGTATCAAGGCAAACTAAAATCGCTTGCAACTCCACTGATTCGCTGACCCCGGGACGGCGGATGCAGGTATCGTGCGAAAATTTATTCGAAAATTCTGCGAGAACTTCGGCTGACCTCTGCGCGCCTGTTCCGCTTGCAGTCAGGAAGCGCGGGCGGATGCTGCGTCCCGCTAGGAAACTCGACCGTTATCCCCTATGAGTGAGTCCATGACATCCGTCTGCCAGATCTGTGGAACAGCGAAGACAGAAGATGAGGTCACGATCGGCGATAACATTCGCCCCTCGCTCGCGGAATTTATCGCAACGCAGCGACCCGATTGGGATCCACACCAGCCGATCTGCCGCGAGGATCTGGGTCGCTTCCGCACGGAATACGTTAAACGCGCGCTACAGGACGAACTCGGCGAACTGACGACGCTTGATCAGGAAGTGGTCGAGAGCCTGCAGCAACACGAGTTGCTCTCCGAAAACATCGAACACCAATTCGAGCGCAAACTGACCTTCGGCGAACGCCTGTCCGACCGGATCGCGGAGTTTGGCGGTAGCTGGAGATTTATCATCCTCTTCGGGATCATCCTCATCGGGTGGATCGGGCTCAATGTGATCGCTTTTTCCGATCACGGCTTCGATCCCTATCCATTCATTCTCTTGAATCTGATTCTCTCGTGCATCGCGGCTCTCCAAGCGCCCGTGATCATGATGAGCCAAAACCGCGCCCAGGCCCGTGATCGCCTGCAAGCGGAAAACGACTACAAAGTGAATCTGAAAGCGGAACTGGAAATCCGGCATCTGCACGAAAAAGTGGATCACCTCTTGCGACGTCAATACCAGCGGCTCTTCGAGATTCAGCAGATCCAGATCGAACTGCTGGAGGAGTTGGGGACCAAGAACCGCGAGAAGCCGGTTCGTTAGCAAATCAGAGGCTCGGCGCTTACCTAATTGCGGCGTTCTGGGAGCACTCTTAATGGTTAGCCGTTATGGCCCGCCAGTACACACTGCAACGCGCTCCTTCGGCGACGGGCATTCACATTGATTACGCGACGGAGTTAAATCCCCAACAGCATGCGGCGGTGACTGCTTCGCCGGGGCCTTTGCTGGTGATCGCGGGCGCGGGGTCTGGGAAAACCCGGACGCTGACTTATCGCGTGGCGTATCTGCTCGAGAACGGGGTCGATCCGCGAAACATTTTGCTGCTCACGTTCACGAACAAGGCTGCGAGGCAGATGCTGGATCGGGTGGCAAATTTGCTGCCGGTGGATGCGAGCGGGCTGTGGGGCGGGACATTTCACTCGATCGGGAATCGGATGCTGCGGCGGCATGGGAGCGCGCTCGGTTATTCGAGCGGGTTCACGATTCTCGATCGCGAGGATCAGAAGGATCTGATCGATACCGTGGTCTCGGCGGCGGGGATTAATCCGAAGGAGATCCGGTTTCCGAAGGGCGATGTGCTGGCGGATCTCTTCAGTTTCACGGTCAATACCGAGCGATCGATGGAGGAGTTGCTGGCGGAAAAATTTCCTTATTTCCTGCCGTTGATCGAGCAGATCAAAGATGTGCACGGGCGCTACGAGCGGAAGAAGAAGGCGACGAACTCGATGGATTTCGACGATCTGCTCGAAAAGACGCTACGAATGCTGAAGGAGCACGAGGAGATCGCGGCATTTTATCGACGGCAGTTTCAATTCATCCTCGTGGACGAATATCAGGACACGAACAAGATCCAGGCCGACTTTATTGATACGCTCGCGGTCCATCATAGAAACGTGATGGTGGTGGGCGACGACGCCCAGTCCATCTATTCGTGGCGCGGGGCGAATTTTAAGAACATCCTGGCGTTTCCTGAACGTTATCCCGATGCGCAGGTTTTTAAGATCGAGCTGAATTACCGGAGCGTGCCGGAGATTCTCTCGGTCGCGAATGCCGCCATCGCGCCCAATGTAGAGCAGTTCAAGAAGGAGCTGGCCGCGACGCGTGAGACTAAGGAATTGAAGCCGGCGGTGGTGGCGTTAAACACCGGTGCCGAGCAGGCCCAGTTCATCGCGCAGCGCGTGCTGGAATTGCGCGACGAAGGGATCGTGCTCGACGAGATCGCGGTGCTCTATCGTGCGCATTACCACGCGGTCGAACTGCAGTTGGAATTTTCGCGGCGCGGGATTCCGTATCAGATCACGAGTGGCGTGCGCTTCTTCGAACAGGCGCACATCAAGGATGTGTCCGCGTTCATCCGCTTGGTCGCGAACCCGCGCGATGAAGTGGCGTTCAAGCGGATGGTGAAGCTTCTGCCCGGCATTGGGAACAAAAGCGCGGATGGACTTTGGCGGGATTGGGAAAAGGCGTTCGAAGCGAATGGGGAGATTGCAAACTGGGGCGAGCGTTTGCGCGCGATGTCGGTGGGCGCCCGTTCGAAGAAATCGTGGGAGCAGCTCGCTTACACGTTGGATGAAATGGCGCCAAACGGGGTGCTTGCTGCCCCTTCGGAGATGATCACGTCGGTCGTGGAAGCGATTTACGATGACTACGCGAAAGCGAATTTCTCGAACTACGAACTGCGGCGCGAAGATTTGAATCAGCTCGCCGCCTTTTCGCGCCAGTTCAAAGATGTGAACGAATTCCTCGCGCAGCTCGCGCTCATCAGCAACGTGGATGCCGAGGCGGCGCCCAATCAGACCGCCGACACGGAAGCAGTTAACTTGTCGTCAGTCCATCAGGCGAAAGGCCTCGAGTATCACACCGTATTCGTCATCTGGCTGACGGATGGGATGTTTCCGAGCACGCGCTCGCTTGATACGCGGGAGGCCATCGAAGAAGAGCGTCGCTTGTTCTACGTGGCGATTACCCGAGCGCGCGACGAGCTTTATCTCACCTGGCCGCAGATGCGTTTGAATGCCGGCTACGGAGACATGTTCCAACGGCCGTCGCGCTTCCTCAAAGAGATCCCGACGCAGTTGCTGGAAGATTGGCAGATCAATCGGTGATAATCGTCCGCCAATGAATCTGTCCCCAGAACGGCGCATCGCCGGCGTCCTCACTCCGCTCTTTGCTTTACGCAGTGAGAACGATCTCGGGATCGGCGATCTCTCGACCTTGCGGGAGTTCTTCGATTGGGCGGCCGGCGTGGGATTCAAACTCGTGCAGTTGCTCCCGATCAACGAAATTGGTGGGGACAATTCGCCTTATAACGCGATCAGCTCGATGGCGGTCGAGCCGACCACGCTACACCTCGCGCCAGGTTCACCGGAGGACCTGACACCGCATGATTACGACGAGGTCATCGCTCAGTTCGACCTGAAGAAGCTGCGCGCTGGCAGTGTGAAGTATCCGCAAGTGCGCGCGCTGAAACGGGCGCTGCTTGAGAAAGCTTTCGTCCGTTTCGAAGCGCGGCGGTTATCGGATGAAAATGCGACTCCGGGTTTCCGCGCTTTTCTCGAGAGCGAGCGCGGCTGGCTGGACGACTACGTTTTCTTCCGCGCGCTGATGGAGGAAAATGGCGGCCGCGAGACGTGGGATCAGTGGCCAGCCGACCACCAATCTTACGCCATTGCGCGACGCTGGTTCGAACTTGCGACGCCGGAGACGCAGTCCCGTTTCGCACAGCGACAGGCGTTCTTTCGTTACGTGCAATGGGTTGCGTATGAACAGTGGATCGCGGCGAAGGCGTATGCGGATGAACGCGGCATCGCGCTCATGGGCGATATCCCTTTTGGCGTCAGCTATTACAGTGCAGATGTTTTCGCGCAGCCCGAGCAGTTTCAACTTAACTGGTCCGGCGGAGCGCCACCAGAGCCGTACTTCAAAGACGACGAGTTCACGCAGAAGTGGGGCCAAAATTGGGGCATCCCGCTCTACAATTGGGAGGCGATGCGGGAGCGCGACTTCGATTGGTGGCGGCAACGCATCCGTGGCGTGCGCCGCATCTTTCACGTTTTCCGGATCGATCACGTGCTCGGGTTTTATCGCATCTACGCGTTCCCCTGGCGGCCGCAGCAGAATGCGGAAATCCTGCCGATGACGTGGGAGCAAATGCTGGAACGCACCGTTGGACGCTGGCCGCATTTCGCGCCGCGCGATGATGACGATCCGGAACGGGCGGAAGCGAATCGACGCGAAGGCGAGGAATACCTGCGCGTGGCGCTCGAGGCCGCGGGGAACACGCGGCTCGTGGGCGAGGACTTGGGGACGGTGCCGCCATACGTGCGTCCTAATTTGCGGTCGTTAGGAATCGCTGGTTTTAAGATTCCGCAATGGGAGACGTTCCCCGATGGTCGCGTCGTCCCGGGAGCCGAATATGAGCGACTCTCGGTCGCGACCTACGCAACGCACGATCACAAACCGCTCCGCGGAATTTGGGATGACGCGATCAATGGCGACCCGGCGAATCAAGAACAAGCGCGGGGCGATCTGCGTCGCATCGCGGAGTTCGCCGGAATTTCAATGTTCGAGGAAAAGCCGGATTACGCGCGCGATTTTTACCAGCCGACCCTGGCCGCGCTCTTGCAGAGCAATGCCTGGATGGCGCTGATTATGATCACCGATCTGCTCGCGCGGAAGGATCGATTCAACGTTCCGGGAACGGCGGCAGACTCAAACTGGAGCCGGCGCTTGCGGATGACCGTGGAGCGACTGGCGAAAAGCCGGACGACAAAGCAGCGGATAAAGTTGGTGCGATCACTGCTCGAAGAGGCGGGAAGGATTTAGCCAAAAATCCGTGTTTCATCCGCGTCCATCCGTGGCTAAAGAAGAGGAATGAATTCCCCGATCAAAGTGGCGATCACCGGCGCGGCCGGACAAATTGGTTACTCTCTTCTCTTTCGTGTCGCCTCCGGCGCAATGTTTGGCCCGGATCAGCCGGTGCAATTGAACTTGATCGAAATCCCGCCCGCGCTCGATGCGCTCAAAGGCGTGGTCATGGAATTGGACGATTGCGCGTTTCCGCTCCTGAAGGACATCGTCGCCACGGCGGATCTCGACGAGGGCTTCAGGGACGTGAACTGGGCTTGCCTCGTCGGCAGCGTCCCGCGAAAGGCCGGGATGGAACGCGGCGATCTGCTCGGGATTAACGGCAAGATTTTCATCGGCCAGGGCCAGGCGATCGAGAAAAACGCCGCCAAGGACGTGCGCATTCTCGTGATTGGAAATCCGTGCAACACGAATTGCCTGATCGCGATGAACAACGCGAAATCGATCCCGAGCGACCGCTGGTTTGCCATGACCCGGCTGGATGAAAACCGCGCCAAAGCGCAACTCGCGCAAAAGGCCGGCGTGGATGTGACGAAGGTCACGAACATGACGATCTGGGGCAACCACTCCGCCACGCAGTATCCCGATTTCTACAACGCGAAGATCGACGGCGAAACAGCCGACAAAGTCATCGGCGACGAGAGTTGGCTGAAAGAGACTTTCATACCCACCGTACAGAAACGCGGCGCCGCGATCATCAAAGCGCGCGGACTTTCCTCCGCGGCTTCGGCCGCGAACGCGATTGTCGACACTGTTCGCAGCCTAACGACCGATACGCCGGCGAATGATTGGACGAGCGTAGCGGTTTGCTCCGACGGCAGCTACGGCGTGGAGAAAGGCTTGATCGCGTCGTTCCCGATCCGCGTGCAAGGCGACAAGTGGGAAATCGTGCAAGGTGTGGAGCTGAATGAATTCAGCCGCGGAAAAGTGGACGCGTCGGTGGCGGAATTGGCGGAAGAGAAACAGCTCGTGAGCGAACTACTCCCGAAGGGCTAGACGCCAACGCGAGCAACGTTCACAGACGTGTCATCCCGAGGCTGGCGAAGCGCGCCGAGGGATCTCGCAATGGCACTATCGATTTCCGGTTCAAGTCGCGCGTGAGCTACACCTCGGGTGCGAGATCCTTCCCCGTCTGCGCGGCTCAGGATGACTGCTGTTGAGAGTCGCAAGGGGCAGCGATTAGGCCGCCAGCGTCGCCCCGGTCAGTCTTTCGAAACCTTCGCGATATTTCGCCGAAGTCTTCGCGATCACCTCTTCCGGGAGCGAAGGCCCGGGCGCCCTCTTGTCCCAATCGAGCGTCTCCAGGTAATCGCGCACGAATTGCTTGTCGTAGCTCGGCGGGCTCTGGCCCGTGACGTAGCTGTCGGCAGGCCAGAAACGGGAGGAGTCCGGCGTCAGACATTCATCAATCAGGAGCAGCTCGCCGCGATCGCGACCGAACTCAAATTTCGTGTCCGCGACGATGATGCCACAGTTCGCCGCATGTTCCTTCCCGGCGTGGTAAATTTGTAAACTGCGTTCGCGCACCTGCGTGGCCAGAGTTTCTCCGAGGAGCTCGCAACATTCGGCCCAATCGATATTGCGATCGTGGCCAGTTTCACTTTTCGTCGAGGGAGTGAAGAGCGGCTCGGGCAACTCAGAGGCGAGTTCCAGTCCGGCCGGCAATTTGTGACCACCAGCCATGCCGCTTTCCTGATATTCCTTCCAACCAGAGCCGGCGAGATAGCCGCGCACCACGCACTCTACTGGCAGCGGCTCCGTTTTGCGCACAATCATCGAACGATGCGCTAGTTGCTCCTGATACGGGAGCAACTCCTCCGGCAATTCAAATTGCGACGCGATCATGTGGTTAGGCGTGAAAGTGAAGCGTTGGAACCAGAAGGAAGAGATCTGATTAAGGACGGCGCCTTTGTCGGGAATCGGATCCGGAAGGATGACGTCGAAGGCCGAGAGGCGATCGGTTACGACGAAGAGGAGGGTTTCGCCGAGGTCGAAGATTTCGCGGACTTTTCCGCTGCGGAGCTTCGGAATGGGAAGGTCGAGCGTCGTTAATGGCGTTGCCATAGGGCGAAACGTCGAACGCCGAACGTCCAACGTCCAACGTCGAATTCAGAAGCTTTCGTTCGACGTTCACCGTTCAGCGTTCGACGTTCCTGCCCTTTCCAAATGGCCGGCCTCATCATCAAACCCCGCGCCCGGATCCTGCACGGTCATGACTGGGTCTTTTCCGGGGAGGTCTTGAAAGCGTTCGGCAACCCGACTGATGGCGACGTCATCTCGCTTAAAGATGGAAAAGACAAGATGCTCGGAAGCGCCATTTATAACAGCAAGTCGCAAATCGTGGCGCGGCGTTTCTCGCGGAAACGGCAGGAGCTGGATCTCGATTTTTTTCAACGCCGGATCGCGCAAGCCGTGACATACCGCACGCGTCGAGGCCTTGATCCGCGGCTTTGCCGCCTAGTCTGGAGCGAGAGCGATGGCCTGCCTGGCGTGATTGTGGATCGCTATGGCGATCACTTCGTTTTGCAGACGCTCACCCTGGCGATGGATCAACGAAAAGCTCTGATCGTGGACGCGCTGCAAAGCTTTGCGCCGCGTTCTGTGATCGAGCGCAACGACGCACCGGTGCGACGCGCGGAAGGTTTGGAGTTGCAGACCAGCGTGCTCTTCGGCGAGGCGCCAGGAGAAATCGAGATTGAAATCGCGGGCTTGCGCCTAACGATCGATCCATTGCACGCGCAGAAGACCGGATTCTATCTCGATCAACTGCCGCATTACTCGACCGTGGCGCGGCACTCAGCCGGGCGACGTGTGCTCGATTGCTTTACCAGCCAGGGCGCGTTCGCGCTCGCCTGCGCCAAAGGCGGCGCGACCGCGGTCACAGCGGTGGAAGGCAGCGCCGACAGTTTGGCCGCAGCGCGTGCCAACGCGGAGCGGAATTCATTGCGCGTGAATTGGGTGGAAGAAGACGTCTTCCAGTTCCTCCGCGGAGCGGAAAAGGCGGAGGCGCAATACGATTTGATTATCCTCGATCCGCCATCGTTCACGAAAACGAAGGGCGGTTTGCACAATGCCATGCGCGGCTATCGCGAGCTGCACGTGCGCGCTTTCAATCTCCTCTCGAAAGACGGCCTGCTCGCCACGTTTTCCTGTTCGCATCATGTCAGCGAGGCCGCCTTCGCCCAAACGATTACGGATGCGCTAGTGGATGCGCGCCGTTCCGCGCGCCGCTTGCGGCGCTTTGAGCAAGCGGCGGATCATCCAGTCCTCCCGACACTTCCAGAAACGGAGTACTTCAAAGGCGTGTTGCTAGAGATGATGCCGGGCCGCTAGAAATCCGCCGCCGCGAAAGTTTCCAAGGGAAATTGGTGGAATTCTGCAGATGGAAGTCTTATAAGCTGCGCAGGGATTCCGAGTCGGGGGAAGCGATGACTGCGGTCCCGAAAAATTACTTCCATGCCCGAACGAACCCGATCGACCGAACAGATGCTGGAACTCAACCAGGACGAGGCGAATTCGACCGAGCATCTCGATTCGCAGGTCCAGAAAGCGCAGGAACAGCT
>JBDUAH010000310.1:0-3158 GCA_040004745.1 Chthoniobacterales bacterium
TGCGCATCACCCGGCCTCGCATCGCGATTATCGAATCGTTGATGCAACATGAAGGTCCCGTGAGCATCGAACGGATCCATCAGGACATCGGAGCAAACGTTTGCGATCTCGTGACCGTTTACCGGTGCCTTTCCGCTTTTGAAACGCTCGGCATGGTTCGTCGCAGCTACCTGCACAACGGAACTTGCCTGTACGAACTGACGCTCGGCAATCAGCAGTACTATCACATCTCGTGCAAAGCCTGCGGAAAAACCGAGAAGGTTGATTACTTCTCCGTTGAAGGCATGGAGCGCATGCTTCAGGATCGCGGCTATAGTGAGGTCACACACGTCGTTGGCTTTTATGGAATTTGTCCGACCTGCCAGCAAACGCAGACCATCCCAACTCGCGAGATGGCTCCACCGATGGTACGTTCGCTCACGCCTGAAGTTGAGGCTTGAGCAACTGACATCAAAAATTTCCAGCGCGGCATTTCGCCGCGCTTTTTTTGTGCCCGAAAAAAATTCCCCCATTCTGTCATCGCGAGTTCGCCGAAGGCGGGCGTGGCGATCCATCTCCCTGGATTGCTTCCACCGTCGCCAAGGCCAGCAACCGAATGCTCCCACGCACAATCCGTGTTTTGACATCAACGATGTTCCGACCAACCGTTTCGACCGAAACATGAATCACCTGCACGCCTATTGGCGGATGGATTATATCGAGGCCCCGCGCGAGAAATCTGGCGAAAATCCTTTTACCGCCCTGCCCGCCCTTGGCGATGATGCGGCCGCGCTGATTATTCATCGCAGCCCGTTGTCCTATCTGGTGCTCAACCGCTACCCATACAATGCCGGACATCTGCTCGCGGTTCCCTTTCGCAATGTCGCCGATCTCAGCGATCTCAGAGCGAGCGAGCGAGCGGACTTGATGGACGAAATTATCACAGGCAAAGAAATCCTGACCGCGGCCCTTAAGCCCGACGCATTTAATTTGGGCTTCAATCTCGGGACGGCTTCCGGCGGTAGCATTTCCCATCTTCACGCTCACATTGTTCCGCGGTGGAACGGCGACACCAATTTTATGCCAGTCATCGGCCAAACCCGCGTGCTCCCCCAGTCCCTTGAAGCCATGTATAAAAGGCTGCGCGCCGTCGCCGACACTTTCCCGGCAAAACCATCGCACACCCCCTCAGCCCAGTGACCCTCCCTGCCTCCGCGTCCGAATCAAAGACGCTTCACTACCCCAACGCGCGTCATCTCAGCCAGCTGTTCTGCGGCAGCGAAGAAAACCTCACCCGCGTCGAGCAGGCGCTCGGCGTACGGATCGTGACGCGGGACGAGTGGTTGAAAATTAATGGCCCCGCGGAAGCGATCGGTCGCGCGGAGGAATTTTTCACGCTGCTCAACACGGGACGCATCCAAGGATTGATGCTGCGCACACCGGATTTCCTGCGGCTGCTCGAGAATTACACCAAGGATAACGGTGCCAGCCTGCGGTCGCTCTTCAATGAACCGCTCGTCATCGCCACCAATCGCAAGAGCGTCGTACCCAAAACGGTCGGACAAAAGCTCTACCTCCAAGCGATTCAAAAAAACCCGATCGTCTTTGGCATTGGCCCCGCCGGAACTGGGAAAACCTATCTAGCGATGGCCGCGGCCATCTCCGCTTTACTTAAGGGTCAGGTGCAACGCATCATCCTCACGCGGCCCGCCGTCGAGGCCGGCGAAACGCTTGGATTTCTGCCGGGCGATCTGCGCGAAAAAATCCTTCCCTATCTCCGGCCATTGTACGACGCGCTCCATGACATGCTGGACACCACCGACGTCACGAGCCTCTCCGAAAAGGGCGTCATTGAAATTGCTCCGCTCGCCTACATGCGCGGCCGCACGCTGGCGAATGCCTACATCATTCTCGACGAGGCCCAAAACACCTCGCCCGAACAGATGATGATGTTTCTCACCCGTCTCGGAGACGAATCCCGCATAATCGTAACCGGCGACATCACGCAAATCGATCTCCCCCGCGCCAAGCAGTCCGGCCTCGTACAGGCACCGCATATTTTGAAAAATATTCCCGGAATCGAATTTCACCACTTCACCGCCACCGATGTCGTGCGGCATCCCCTCGTCCAAAAAATAATCGATGCGTACGAACAATCCCGCTCTGGAGACCAGGCCGCGAGCCACGCGTAACGCTGACCGGCCCGTCGCCGTTCACCGAGCGCACCCGAGGCTCAAGCTGGTGGTCAAGGAAATTGCCGCCGCCATCGCGGTGCTCGACACGCATGCCGCCAAATTTACCGGCGGTTGTCCCGCCGGCGAACTCTCGGTCGCAATCCTGACTGATGCGGCGCTCACCCGGATTCACGGCGATTTCATGAACGATCCAACGGCCACCGACGTGATCACCTTTGAAGGCGATCCGGCCGTGGAACAGGCCGGAGAAATCTGCGTTTCGGCGGACACCGCTGCACGCTTTGTGGGCCTGACTGCGAAGAACAAGAACAGCTCGGCCATGCAAAAAAAATTCTCGGCCGAACTCACGCTTTACGTCGTCCATGGTTGGTTACATCTCGCCGGTTACGACGATCTCCAACCGACCAAAAAACGTCGCATGCGCGCCGCCGAAAACCGGGCAATGACTCTGTTGCGAACGGCCAAGGCCATGCCGGGCTTTCGGCTCGGATAAGGATTCGGAACAACGCCGGGGCTAATAACCTGCGGTCAAGAAGCCGCAGTTCGCCGAAAAAATCAGTGTTCAATGATGAACAACTGTGGTTAGTTGCGAATTCATGGCCGAGACTCGATTCACTTCACTGCGTAATGCCTTTTTGACCGGCCTCCTGCTGGTCGCTCCTCTCGTGGTCACTGTCTGGGCGCTGCGGGTCATTATCGGCATCGTTGGCGGATCAATCACTCCGCTTTTTTCACCCTATCTGCCTGATGCGCTGATCCACTTGCCGAGCATCGTTTGGGACGTACTCACCACCTTTATCGTTCTCGTTTTGGTAACGCTCCTCGGGTACCTATCGCGCGTGTTCCTCGGTCAATTTGTCGGCGCAGTCGCGGAGCGGTTTATCCAAGGGATTCCCGGCGTTGGCGGTTTCTACAACAGCGTCAAACAGTTCATCGAAACCTTCGGCGCCAAGGATCGCACGCAATTCAGCAAAGTGGTCCTCG
>JBDUAH010000001.1:0-33081 GCA_040004745.1 Chthoniobacterales bacterium
GGTTGTATCCCCTGCCCTTGCGACCGTTCTTGCAGAAGGTGGACCAGGAACGCTTGCAAGCGCTGCGCGCGCAGCATATCCAGGGTGCAAAAACGTATGCGCCCCATCGTCAGCATTACGTGAAATATCTCGATGTGGAGCGCCACCTCGCGGCCAACATCCATCGCGTTCAAGATCTCGGTCTCCATCGTTCACCACCCACGGACGTGCTCGATATCGGCTGCGGCGGCGGGTTTTTTCTCTTCGTCCTCAAGCATCTCGGGCACACTGGCCTCGGCCTTGATACGGAGGAAATTCCGCTGTTCACCAGCTTGGTGGAACTGCTCGGAGTGGAGCGCAAGATTTGCACCGTGCGCGCATTTGAGCCGCTCCCAGACTTGGGCCGGAAGTTCGACTGGATCACCAGCTACTCGACGGCATTTCACGGCTCGGTCGGCCAACCGTGGCGCTGGGGCGTGGCGGAATGGTCGTTCTTTCTCGACGACCTTCAGCGCCATCTCAAGCCAGGCGGGCGAATCTTCTTCGGATTAAATCCGGCCTACGACGGCGCGTATTACACTCCGGAGCTTCTTCAATTTTTCCTCGCGCGAAATGCACACGTCGAACGCGAAAACGTGCTCTTCCCTCCCGGTTGAAACCCACCCTCCTCCGCACAAGTGTCCAGGCGTGCGTCGGCAGAAATTCGAAGCGCTTATAGCCGATGCAAACCCCTTCGCGCGCTGCGATCCTGGCCGCCTTCGCTTCGATCTACCTGATCTGGGGTTCCACCTATCTCGCCATCCTTTTTGCGATTCGCTCCATTCCGCCGCTGCTCATGGCGGGAACGCGTTTCCTTTGCGCGGGCGCGATCCTTTATCTGGCGGCGCGGCTCAGCGGTGCCGCTCGTTCACGCCCGATCGAATGGCGCACCGCTGCAATCGTCGGCGCGTGTCTGCTCTTGGGCGGCAACGGCGGCGTCACGCTGGCGGAACAATATGTTCCGTCCGGTTTAGCCGCGCTGCTGGTGGCGACGGTGCCGCTGTATGTCGTTCTTTTGAGCTGGCTATTTGGAATGACGGAACGCCCGCGGCCCATGACTATGGTGGGCCTGGCCGGAGGATTCATCGGAGTCGGTGTCTTGATTGCACCGGCACTCCGAAATTCCGATGGGGACGCGACACCGCATGCCTGGATCGGGATGGCCATTCTGTTGTTTTCGTCCTTCATCTGGTCGGCGGGCTCGCTTTATTCGCGTCATGCGCAAGGCACGGCTTCGCCCTTCCTGGCCGCGGGACAGCAAATGCTTTGCGGCGGCACGCTACTCCTGCTGGCGGGGCTGGCACGTGGTGAAAGTTCGCAGCTTCGCCTGGCGGACGTCTCGATGGTTTCGTTAGGCGCGTTTGTCTATCTGGTCGTGATCGGCGGAATCATCGGTTACGCTTCCTACGCGTGGCTCTTGCGCTACTGCGATCCGGGCAAGGTGGCGACCTACGCGTATGTGAATCCGGTGGTGGCCGTTTTGCTGGGCGCTGTTTTCGCTGGCGAAAAACTCTCTCTCCTAACGGGCGTGGCGGCTTTCATCATCATCATCTCCGTCGCCGTCGTCATCACTGCCGGGAGACGACGCGCCGCACCCACGCCCGAAGTCGCGTGCCCGGAAAAGGCAGCTACTCCGTCCGGAGCGCGACCATCGGATTAATCCGGGTGGCGCGCCGCGCGGGCAACCACGTGGCAAGAACAGCGGCGGCGGCGAGAAGGAGCGGCGCGAGAGTGAAGGCGAGCGGATCAAATGCGCCCACCTCGTAGAGAATTCCGCTCAGGAGTTTCCCGGTTCCGGCGGCGAGCAACAGACCGATGGCAACGCCGCTTGCCAGCATGACAAAGCCTTCGCGTAAGATCATCCACTGCACGGTTTCCCGTTGCGCGCCCAGCGCCATCCGGATTCCGATCTCGCGCGTCCGCCGCGCGACGGAATACGCTTTCACTCCATAAACGCCCACCACCGCGAGGCCGAGCGCGACAAACCCGAAAACACTGAACAAAGCCGCGCCCGCGCGCACGACCCAGAGCTGGAGGTTGGCGTCGAGATGTTGCGCGAAAGTTTTGAGACCGAGGACGGGCAACGCGGAATCAACTTCCCGGACGGTGCGACGCAGAAGGTCGGCCGTCGCGGTGGTGTCGCGCGCCGCACCCGGCGCGAATTTAATGTGGAAGAAGACGTTGCTCTGAAAGCCGCCCGCGAACGGCAGATAGAGTGCTCCGGGAGGATCCTTTTCGAAGAGGCTCTCGCGGGTGAAAGGCGCGATGCCGATCACCTCGAGTTGCTGGGCCGGTTCGCCATTGCCTTGGGCCTGCGTGCCCACGCCTCCGCCGCCGCCGCCTTTGGCCCGGGGAGCACCATCCGGAGCGAATTGAATCTGCTGACCGAGGGCGTCGCCGTCCGGCCAAAGTTTTTTCGCCAGGACCTCGTCGATAATCGCCACGCGCGCCTTGACCTGATGCATCGCTTCCGCGGTGTTGAAAACGCGACCGCGCAGCAGGTGCAAACCGACGGCTGAGAAGTAATCCGCGCCAACGCTGTTCCAGCGCGCGTCATAGGCGAGACCTTCGGCTGCGGTGGCCGGTTTGGAATCGGGCGCAGGATTGGCTCCGCCACGCTGGATGTTTTTGCTTAACGACACCATGCCGAACGGCACCGTCGACGAAATGCCGACATGTTCGACACCGGGAAGAGCGGCGAGCCGTTCCTCCAACGCGCGATAAATATTTTGCGACCGCGCTTGATCATAGCCGGCCAGGCTTCCGTCGAGTTCGACCAGAAAATTCTGTCCCGTCTCAAGGCCGGTATCGACTGAAGCCGCTTTGCCCGCGCCGCGAATGAAAAGCGCAGCGGCTGTGAGGAGCGCTAGCGAGAAGGCGATTTGAATCACCACCAGGGGATTGCGAGGCAGGAATTTCCAGCGACGTCGAACCGCATCTTCACCCGCGTGCTCCTTCAAATCGCCGATCACGGCGGCGCGCGACAATTTCAACGCCGGCCCGAGGGCAAAGAAGAGCGTGCCAAGCAAACAAAATGCCAGCGTCGCAACGAGCACGGACGCGTTGAGTCCGCCCTTCCAGACCATGTCGACCGGCATCATGTTGCCTAACGAAGCGACGAGCAGTTCGGACGACCATAGGCCTAACAACAGGCCGAATCCGCTCCCAACGAGAGCGAGCGCAAAGCCTTCGATCAAAAGTTGGCGCACGATCCGCCAGCGGGTCGCCCCGAGGGCCAGTCGGATCGCGATCTCCTTCCGCCGCGCGGTCCCGCGGGCGAGCAACATATTGGCCAAATTTAAACAGGCGACGAGCAGGACGACCGCGGCCATCCCGAAGAGCAGCGGCGCGAGCGTTTTCACTTCGCCATCGCCGGAAGGGCTGTTGCTGGTGGAAAAACGCGAGAGCGGCGTGGTCATGAACGTCTGGTTCTTTAGCTCGACTGGGAATGCTTGCTCCAAATTTGCCGCGAGCGTCTTCAACGCTGGCTCGGCCGCCGCGGCGGTCATGTTTGGCTTTAGACGAGCGATGATGAAGAGCGACGTGCCGGCACGGTCATCGAGCGACTTATGATTCGTGGTTTGAAAATCGTTCACAATATGGTCATGCACGCCGAGCGGCACCCAGATTTCCGGGGCGAAAACTTGCATCGTGCCGGTGAACCCTTTCGGCAAAATGCCGATCACGGTGAAGGGCCGACTATTGATCAGAATGCTGGAGCCGAGCAACGCGGGATCGAGCGCCTGCTTTTGCCAGTAGCTGTAGCTGACGACGGCCACGGCTGGATTGCTCCCTGGTTTTTCTTCCGCCGGCAAAAAGCCGCGGCCATGAATCGGCTGGACGCCGAGCACCGAGAAGTAATTGGCGCTTACGATGTCGGCAAAGGTGCGACGCGTGTTGCCCTTATCGCCCACGCCTACCATGGCCATGTTGTGCGCCATAACGTCGGCGAAGACGCTATTTTGATCGCGGATATCGATGTAGGTCGGATAGGAAAATCCGCGAAATCTTTTCGGCTCTTTCTTATCCTGCGAGAAGATCTGAACGATTTCCGCCGGCTTCGCGAACGAAGGCGGCTGGAAGAGCATCGTGTCGAGCAAGCTGAAGATCGCGGTGTTCGCGCCAATGCCGAACGCGAGCACGGTGACAGCGGCGATGGTGAAGCCGCGCGCTTTTATAAGTTGGCGGAGGGCGAAGCGGAAGTCGTGCAGCATATCAGTGTGATGCCGCTCGCTTGCTCTTTGGATTCAAGAACTTCGCGGGAGTCGTCGGCGCTGGTGAATTGGGCGGCCCGCTACGTCATCCCGAGCTTGTCGAGGGATCCCGAATTCGCTCTGTCGTTAACGCGATACGACAGAGCGCAATCGACAGTGCGACGGTGAGATCCCTCGACCAGCTCGGGATGACCCGCTCGGCGCTGGAGACTTACCGCTAGTCGGTAGCCGCCCGTTCCGTTTCGCCTTCGAGATACCGGGCAAACATTCCCTCCGCGGTCGACGACTCCGGCGCGTAGGCCAGCGCCGGAAGATTCTTCGCTTTCAACTGATCGTTCAGCGCCGGCAGGTCTTTGCTGTTCAGTTGCTCGAATTCCTTCGTCACCTCGTCGAGCTCTTTCTTGAGCGTATCGATGTAAGTCATCTGATAGTCAGCCGGCTTGCCTTCGTAGCTCAAGATTGCGCCGTAGAGTTGATCGGTGTGTTCGCGCAGGCGCTCTTCGCCGGTAATGGCGCCACCTTCCGTGGTCGCGACGATCTTCTTTCGAACGGCGTCCACCTTTCCGTCAAAATCAGTGAGCGTTTTGCGGAGAGCATCGCCTTCCGGCAATCCTTTCGCCGATTTCGCGATCGCTGCGCGCAAAGGCAGAATCTTGTCCATGAGCGCGCTTTCCTCGCCGAAGAGCGCATGCACGCGCATGGCGGCATCGTATTGCGCTTTGCGATCGGCTTCAGTGAATTTCGCGCGGCGATCCAGCGCGACGTTCAGCTTGGTCTCGAGGACTTTTCCGTTCTTGGTCATGCGCACAGTGTAGGTGCCGGGCAAGACGCGGGGACCTTGCGTGCCGGCAAACGCGAGCTGCGCCGCCGGTGGTACCCGGGGCGGCTTTTCTTGCATGCCCCAAGTGACGCGGTTGAGACCCGGACGTTTGCTCGCGGGCAGCTCATCGAGCACGCGGCCGCTGGCATCCAGGACTTCGATCTTCAGCCGGCCAATGAGGTGACGCGAACGCTGATAGTAGGTGATGACGGCGGCGTCCGGCGGATTATCGCCCACGAAAGTGGCCGCGCCGGCGGCTCCACCACCGTTGCCTTCAAGACGCTGTTGCACCGGCCGCGCATCCACGAAGGCGGCTTCCTGGCCTAACAAGTCTGGCGAAAGCGCCCGGAGCGGCGTGATGTCGTCGATGATCCAGATGCCACGGCCGTGGGTCGCGAGCACGAGTTCGTTGTCACGCGGATGGATGGCGATATCGCGCACCGAGACCGCAGGAAACCGGCCGCCTTTGAACTGCGCCCAGTTCTTTCCACCATCGATCGACATCCAAAGTCCGAATTCCGTTCCGAGGAACAGCAGATCCGGTTTGACCAAATCTTCTTTGATTACGTGCGCGTAGCCTTGCACGCCTGAAAGTTCCGCCGGTGTGATGAGCGGCGTCCACGTCTTGCCGAAATCCCCCGTCTTGTAGAGATAAGCGGTCATATCGCCAAACGTGTGACGATCGAAGGTGGCGTAGGCCGTGCCGGGCTGAAAATTGCTCGCTTGAACCCAGCTCACCCACGAATTCTTCGGCAGATCTTTGATGTTGCCGACCACGTTGGCCCACGTCTTCCCGGCGTCGCGCGTGACCTGCAAATTGCCGTCATCGGTGCCGACCCAAATGACGTTCTTGTCCTTGGGCGACTCGCTAATGGAGAAAATGGTGGTGTGCATTTCCGCCGCCGAATTGTCGATCGTGACGCCACCGGATTGCTCCTGCTTCTGCTTCTCGGGATCGTTCGTGGTCAGGTCGGGCGAGATTCGGTCCCAGCTCTGCCCCTGATTGCGCGAGCGGAAAAGGAACTGCGCGCCGATGTAAATCGTGCCCTTCTCGTTAGGCGAAAGCGCGATCGGCGTGTTCCAATTCCAGCGCAACTTTTCGTTGGGGTTGGGCTTCGGTTGGATGTCGCGACCTTCATGCGTCTTGCGATTGACGCGGCCAATGGTGCCGCCCTGCGCTTCGGCATAGAGGTAATCGGGATCGGACGGATCCGGGAACATCCAGAAGCCGTCGCCACCGTAGAAAGCTTCCCACTGCGCGTTCGAGATGCCGCCCGGGTATTGCGATGGGCTGGACCAGGAACCATTATCCTGGAGGCCGCCGTAAACGTGATACGGGTCCGCGTCGTCCAGGCTCACGTGATAGAACTGCGAGATAGGGAGGTTTTCGCCTTTCCACCACTTGGTGCCGCCGTTGTACGAATACCAAATCCCGCCGTCGTCGGCGGCAATCACGCTCTGCGGATTTAGCGGATCTATCCAGACGTCATGCACGTCTCCATGCGCGCCATTAAATCCACCTACGGTCGCGAAGCTCTTGCCCGCGTCCTCGCTCATAATGAGCGCACCGTCCGTCTTGAAAAGACGATCGGGATTCTTCGGATCGACAATCAGGTTGGCGAAGTAAAACGGACGCCAAACCATCCAGGTGCTTTTGTCGCGTTGATCCCAGGTCGCACCGCCATCATCGGAAACGAAGAGAGCGCTGTTCGGCGATTCGACGAAGCAATAGACGCGCTTCGCGTTTGACGGAGCGATCGCAACGGCAAGGCGGCCATAGGGTTTCTTCGGAAAACCTTTGGCGTTTTCAGGCGTCACTTCATTCCACGTCTTGCCGCCATCGGTGGAACGGAAGAGGCCGCTCGCGGAAGGCGCCTCCGGGCCGTCGCCACCGGAACGAAAGGTCCAGCCTTTCCGGCGATAATCCCACATACTGGCGAAGAGAATGTCGGGGTTAGTCGGATCGAGATCGACATCCGAACAGCCGGTTGAAAGATTACCGCC
This sequence comes from Chthoniobacterales bacterium, assembly GCA_040004745.1. Lineage (GTDB taxonomy): Bacteria > Verrucomicrobiota > Verrucomicrobiia > Chthoniobacterales > UBA10450 > JACCTI01. The sequence goes on from JBDUAH010000001.1 coordinate 7,057, forward strand.
CTTCAAAATCAGATTCCACGTCCGGCCACCGTCCGTCGTCTTGTAGAGGCCGCGATCAGGCGAATCGCTCCAGAGCGGACCGAGCACCGCCACATAGGCGGTCTCGCCGTTTGCCGGGCTGACGGCGATTTTGGCGATGCGTTCCGAGTTCGGCAAACCGGCGCGCGTCCAGGTCTCCCCGCCGTCGGTGGAACGATAAACGCCGTTCCCGACGGAAACAGTGTTGCGGGTCCAAGGTTCGCCCGTTCCGACCCAAACGTTCTTTGGATTTTTCGGATCGAGCGCAACCGCGCCGACAGATTGCACCGGCTGTTCGTCGAAAACGGGTTTGAAAGTCGTCCCGCCATCCTCCGATTTCCAAAGGCCGCCACTGGCCGCGCCGATGAAGATGGTGGTCTTGCCGGAAGGATCATTCGTCGCCGCGATGGCATCAATGCGACCGCTCATGGTGGCGGAACCGATATTGCGCGCGCCGAGACCGGAGATGGTGGAGGAATTGTACGGCGCCTGGTCGGCCGCGACGGCCAGGCTAACGAGTGAAAGCGAGAAGAGAGTGAAGAGAGAACGCATGGTGTGTGAGGAAAATTACTTGGCGGGATTAGCGGGGAATTCAAAGGTCGCTTCGTCCACAGGCACGTTGCCTTTGGCTTCGTCGAAAATGATTTTCTGCTTGTTCGAACCGCCTTTGCGGCCCGACTCGATCGACATCGGCAAGTAAACGCCGTTAACCTTTTCGTAGTCGCTCAGGTCGGTTTCGGTCTCGACTTGCGCGCCGTGTTCCGTGCGCTGCGAGAGGATGCGAATCTCGAGAAAATAATCCGGATCGAGATAAACGTAGTTCACGTCGCCGTTCTTGCGCGTGACCTTCAGCTTGTGCGCTTGGGTGCCATCGACATCCTCGGTTCCGAGATACTCGACCTGGCTCCCCTTCTCTTTCAAATCAACCAGCGGTCCGACGATTTCCGCGTCCTCGACCAGCGACTTTGTTTCATCCGCCGACATTTTTTCCGGATCCTTCCGGCCTTGGAAGGGTGAGATCTTCCAGCCATTCTTGCCGTCGAAGGACTGCACCATCGTCATTCCTTGCAGGGTGAATTCCTCGCGCACGGAATCGGGCTGCTTCTTAATTTCGGTGACCTTGAATTCCATCTTGCCCTGATTGACCAACATCTTGCCGGTGAGCTTCACGCTCTCGAGCGCTTTGATCGCCTTGGCGCCGCCTTTCGCTTCGATGGTCTTGTCGACCAACTGCTCGGCGGTCATTTGTTTCGTTTCCTGCGCGCGGGCGAAAGAGAGGGCGATGGCGAGGCCGAAGAAGGGAAGGAAGAGGCGTGGACTCATAAGCGGATACTAGCTGCGATGGTTCGAGTTTGAAAAGCGACTGCGCAAAAAATTGCAAGAACAAGCGGATCAGGCTGCACGCCGCCACCGTATGCAGGGAGCATGCCAAGGATTTCGAGTTAGCCTTAAGATCTTTAGCGGAAAACGTTTACGATTCTTTCGACTCAATCCGATCTGTGTCCCCGATTACGAAAACGGGATTTAAGCGTGCCAAGGTTGGGACGGCAGCCGGCCGCAAAACTGCGAAGGAGCATAAATTGCCTTGAATAAAACAGACGATTTCGGCACACCCTCCAGGAAGCCTCCTTAACATTATGTCCAAACCACTATTGTCGGTGTTGGTTTCGCCTCTCGCCTCGCTCGCCGTTTCGGCGGGCGTCTTTTTTGTCGTCATCCCGGCTGCGTCCGCGCAGGAAGCTGTTTCCTCGCCGCGTCCCGCGGTCAATGCCACTGCGAATGAGCAAGCCACGGCGCCCCCCCGTGACGCAAACGGAAACCTGTTGCCGACCGCGCCTGCGGTCGCCACGACCGAGCGCGTCTTCGTGACTGGTTCCGCCATTCCGACCGCTGCGGAAGTCGGCCCGAATCCGGTCATTAACGCTACCCGCGATCTAATCAACAAATCCGGCGAACGAAACACGGAGGAGCTGCTGCGCAATCTACCGATCGCGAATGCAAACGGCATTCCCGTATCCAACAACGAAAACGGATCGAATACCGCGGTCGGCGCGGCCACCGTCGCGCTCCGCGGCTTCGATGCGCGCGCCACCCTCATCCTTCTCGATGGCCGCCGTGTCGCCCCTTATCCGACGAGCAACTCCGGCATCGTCTTTGTGGATTTGAACTCCATCCCCCAGGCCTCGATCGAGTCGATCGAAATCTTGAAAGATGGCGCTTCCACTGCCTACGGCGCGGATGCCGTCGCCGGCGTGGTCAACATCAAACGCTATCACGAATATCGCGGCGTCCAGTCGGTGGTCGAGTACGGCAACACCACCGAGAAAGACTCCGGCGCTTTCCAGGCCTCGCTCCTCTTCGGCATCGGCAACGGCACTACCAATGTCGCCGGGTCGGTGAATTTTTATCACCGCAACTCCATTTTTAACCGCGACCGCAGTTACTCCGCCGTGCCGCCCTTCCTGAGCAGCAATGCGAGCCCTTACAATCTGCAGTTGACCAACGCCGCCGTGGCCGAGGCCGGCGGGACGGTCATCCCGACCGCCAGCGGGAATCAGTTTGCGGGCGCGCCCAGTGGGAGCAACGGCCTCTCTCCCGCCAGCGCGTATCTCTACGACACGCGGCGCATCCGCGCCTTCGGCGGGATTTTGCCGGGCTATAATTTCAACGAGTTCTCGCTCTCGTTTCCCGACACCGAGCGTTACGGCGCGTACGTGAGCTTCGATCACAAAATCTTCGGCGATCAACTCGTGATCTACGGCGACGCCATGTACCAAAACGTCCAGACCCATAACGAGCTGGCGCCGCCGGCGACCGGAAATTTCCAGACGAACGGGCAGATCACCATCGCCATACCCGCGCGCGTAGCCAATGCCGCGGGCACGACTCCCTTTGGCGGCCCCACTTACGCCGAGACCGGCCTCTCGCCCGGCGCTTTCAATCCGTTTAACCCTTTCAATCAAATCATCTCCGGCGGTTCCCGGGCACGCCTGGCGGAATTCGGTAACCGGCTTTTCGATGACGAAACGGACGTCTTCCTCAGCACGGTAGGCCTTCGCGGCGATAAGCTCTTTAACAGCAGTTGGGGTTACGATACCGGTTTTCGTTACAGCGAAGCCAAAACTACCACCACCGGGACACAGGTTTCGTCCTCGCTCTTTAATCGCATCCTGAATCAGGCGGATCCGATTTTTAATCCCGCCTCGCCGCAATACATCGGCACCACCGTTGCGTTTAATCCGTTTGGCGACTTCCGCACCCCGAACCCCAGTAACCAGGCCTCGATCGAGTTCGCCCGCGTGCATCCCAAAGACTCCAACACCTCCAAGCTCGCCACGCTCGACGCGACCGTTTACACCACCGAACTCTTTAACCTCCCGGCAGGTGGCATCGGCCTCGCCCTCGGCACGCAGTTCCGCCGGGAATCGCTCAGGGAAGATCCTGATCGGCTTAACGTCATCGGCGACATTGCCGGCAATTCCGCCAAGGCCGGCGCGCGAGGCGGACGGAAGTCCTACGCATTTTTTGGCGAAACCTCGGTGCCGATCTTTAGTTCACTGAACGCGATTTCCGGTTTCCACGCGCTCGATTTCACCGCCGCGCTGCGTTTCGAGGAATTCCTCAATAACAACACCAACGTCCTGGTGCCAAAATTCGGAGTGCGCTGGCAGCCGCTGGACGAGACCCTCACGCTGCGCGCGACCTGGGGCAAAGGCTTCCGCGAACCTTCCCTCGAAGAATTATACGCCGCGCCGCGTTCGGATATCCAAGGCTCGCACGATCCCATGAATGGAGGCGCCTTTGAGCCGGAGACGCAGACCCTGATCCAAAGCAGCGCCAACCTCCAGCCGGAGGACTCGCAAACCTTCAGCGCGGGTTTCGTCTACTCGCCGAAAGTGGTGTCAGGTCTGACTGTCTCGAGCGATGTCTGGCAGATCGAACGCACGGGCGTTGTCCAATCAGCATTTCTCGATGCCGTCCTGGCGCGGGAGCTTGCCGGCAACCTTCTCCCCGGCGAGCGCGTCGAACGTCTCCCGGACGGCACCATTTCCCGCATCGTGGTTTCGAATCGGAACGAAGCCGCCCAAACAGCCAACGGCATCGATTTCGGCATCCAATACGTGAAGGACACTTCCATCGGGACCTTCACTTCGCTGACGCAGGTTTCCTATTTGAATTCTTTCGAAGTCCAGCGGGTCGAGAACGGGCCCACAGCGCAGCTCGCCGGCCAGTCGACTAATCTGGCCGCCTCGAATGAAGGCTACTACCGCTGGCGCGGCGATACCCGGCTCGATTGGACCTGGCACGGCTTCGATCTTGTCGCCACCGCCCGCTTCATCGACGGCTTCCATGAGGAAGACGCCAACCTCAGCGGGCATGACGTCGCGCATCGTTGGCTATTTGATTTGCAGGCGAGCTACGATTTCAGCGGCCTCGCCCAACGCTCCGCCGCCGCCGCGGATTACTCGAAAGGCAGCAAAGAAATCTCCGGCACCACCGCCGAAATGCCCCCGTCCGGCATCTGGGGTGTTCTGCTCGATGGCAGCCGGGTCACCGTCGGTTGCACTAATCTTTTTGACAAAGATCCGCCCGACGCTTCCGGCCAGGGCGGCAACGCGGTCGGTTATCCCGGTTTCACCTACGATTCCACGGGACGCTTCGTCTACATCCGGTTGACGAAGAAATTCTAGCCGCGCGCTCCGCCGGGAAAACGCCGCCGACGAAGGACCGGCCGCAGGCCATGGAAAATGGAGGTATGGGGATTCGAACCCCAGGCCTCGTCATTGCGAACGACGCGCTCTACCAACTGAGCTATACCCCCGAAACTGCGGGCACAGAGTAGCCGCATCGCGCCGCATTTCAAGACGCGAGCGGCCAAACTTTCACACATCCGCGCGAACGCGACGACGCAATCCGCGGAGACGACTGGCAGCGGTCGCGAAAGTAATTTGTAGGGCGTTTCTGTGAAGCGCCTGCCTCGCGTCTGCCCAATGAGAGGCTTCAGATTCGGCGCGACGACTCTCCGACCTCTTTTAGTAAGTGACCTTCTTCGGCAACGCCTTGGCCGCTGCAATCCAATCACCGATCTGCTTTTCCGTCGGAACTTTGCCGGTGAGTTTTTTCGCGTCATTCACTTCTTTGACTTTCCCGGCCAGGTTCGCCGGATTCCGCTGCGCGAGTTCGGCGACCGTGTTGACGCCAGCCGCTTCCAGTAATTCCGCATTCTGACCCGCGATTCCCTTGATGCGGAAAAGATCCGCATAGTTAACGAATTTCAGAATCTTCGCAGCGGGCAACCCGCTCTTTGCGGCCAATTCCTCACGTCCTTTTGGCGTCGCGCCTTTTTCCAGCAACTCGTCCACACTCGTCACTCCGGCCGTGTTTAGCTTCGCCTCGGTCGCGGCAGCAATGCCTTGAATTGAAGTGAGTTTTCCTTTCGCAACTTTCGGCTTTTCGGCCGCCTGGAGACTAAGAGTGAAGACACCGACGAGCAAAACCAAGAGAAGGGATTTCATATTGCAAACACTACGACCGCGAGATGTCGGACGCGAGCTAAACCGGAGGCATTCGGACCTAGAACCACGAGAACCCGGAAAACGCCCCAGCCCGGTTCCCTCGCGTCAAGCCTAACATCAAACAGTATTGCTTTTTTTTGGCGTAATCTTTATTAGGAATTGAAGAAAACTAAGTACGGCCCGTCGTACTAGACGAGCCAGAGAAAAAACCAACCAAACCCCACGAAGAATATATGAAATACAAATCGCACCTAATTACCGGTTTTTGCGTCGCTGCCGTAGCTTTCTGCGGCACCGTTAATGCCGCCGAGAAGAAATCACCCGCACCGAAAGCTGCGGCCATGGAAAAAAAAGAAGCCGCCGAGCCTATGGCCAAGAAGGCCCGCGCAGTTCCCTTCCGGGGCAAAGCGAGCGCGATCGACAAAAAGGAAAAGACCTTTTCCATTGTCGGCAAAACCAACACGCGCGTCTTCAAGGTGATGGACAAGACCACGATCACGAAAATGGGTAGCCCCGCCACCTTTGACGGGCTGACTGAGGACGAAGACGTGACCGGTTCCTATTTGAAACAAGAGGACGGCTCGCTGGAAGTCAAGAGCCTGAAGATCGGTGGCAAGACCGAGGCTGAGAAAGCGGCCGCCTCCGCGAGCAAGACAAAGCGCGACGCGAAAAAAGCTGCGGCAGCGCCTGCCGCAGATGCCGAAGCTACGCCGGCACCGAAGAAGAAATAGTTCGAGCCAGTTCGGAACTGACAAGCCTGCGGTGGAGAAATCCGCCGCAGGCTTTTTCCGTCTTGCAGTGTCGCTTAAGTGTCTGCTGCCGCCTTCGCCGCCAGCAAATCTTCGACAAAGAGCGCGTATTCCCGCGCCCGAGTGTCTTCATCCGGTTGCCGCAAGAGCGACGATGGATGCACCGTGGCCAGGACACGCGGTGCAAGCTCCGAAGATAGGACGACCCCGCGTTCTTTTGTGACCCGGAAAGACGAACCGAAAATCGCCTGCGCGGCAGTCGAACCCAGACAAACAAGAAGCTTCGGTTTCAGGATCCGGAGCTCAGCTTCCAGCCACGGACGGCAGGCGGCGATTTCTCGCGAGTTCGGTTTTTGGTGAATGCGCCGCTTCCCGCGCGGTTCCCATTTAAAATGCTTCACCGTGTTGGTGACGTAAACCTGTTCACGATCGATTCCCGTTTCCTTGAGGGCACGATCAAGAAGTTTGCCCGCCGGGCCCACGAACGGTTTCCCAGCCAGGTCTTCCTGATCCCCCGGCTGTTCACCGAGGAACATGATCGTCGCCCGTTTCGGGCCTTCGCCGAAAACCGTCTGCGTGCCACGCTGGTAAAGCGGACACGCAGTGCATGCTCGCGCCGCTGCCGCGATTTTATCCAGGCTCTGTGTGTCCGGCACCTGTGCGGGACGTGATTCCGCGTTGTCGGCTATTTTGTTCGCGCTCTTTTTGACCATGGCTTCCACCCTGCTGGGCGCCGCCCGCAGGAGGGAAGGAATCAGCACCGCCTCCGGCAGGTTACGCCAATATTTCTTCGGCATCTCCGCCTGCATCGCGTGAACCTTCACGCGCGCGGGATTGAAAATATTCGCGTAGTACGTCAGCCAGAGGGACTCGGCTTCGTCTTCCGTAGGTGCTTGGGACCTGGTCACTCCAGCGGTGAAGGTCAACGCGTTTCCATCCCAATGCGCGCACCGTTCCGGCGTGAGGATCGACCAACACATGGACGCGAAACGGTCGACAAAGAACCGCGCGTTATGCTCAACAATGTGATGCGCCGGTTCGAACCAAGCGATGAAACACTTCGCATCCCCATGCTGCACTTCGCGGAAGCGCACGAAGGCGCGCATTTTGTGGATATCGTGGCGGACGGATTTCTGCAGGTCGAAAGCGCGCGCTACATCCGGGTCGACTGCGACTTCGAGCAATTTCGACTCGCCGTGCGTGAGCCGCCAGACCAGCCGGTAAAGCAGCGCCCAACGTCCATTGTCTGTATGCAGCGCGACCAAGCGGGCGAGCGCGAGGAAGGTTTTGGGGACGTGAAAACGCGGCGGCTCCGATTTCGAAACATCCGGCAACGGTTCGTCGAAAATGTCGAGGGCTGGCTGGTCGGCGGATAGCTCCTGCCAGACGACCTCATTAGGCGCCAGGCTCCGATGCAAGGCGGAACGCGCCGCCCGTTGCCAATCTTCCAACGCGGGATGAAACGTTATTTGTTCCACCGCCTACAGCTGACCGGTCAACACGGAAGGCTCCGGCGCGAACAAATCGAGTTGCTGATCAGGCGCGGTGAAGCGTCGGCTGAAATCATCACGATCGAGTGCGAGCGCGGCGGAGTTGTAATCCGCTGTCACCACAAACGGCAGCACCTTTTTCACCGAAACATGCAACCGCGGGAGATCATCCAGACGCACCTTGTGCCACCGACGGACGCGCAGAATTTTATCGACTGATTTCGTTCCCAAGCCGGGCACGCGCAAAAGCATTTCGCGCGCGGCCTTGTTCAAATCGACTGGGAACAAATGTCGATGACGCAAGGCCCACGCAAGCTTCGGGTCGATCGCGAGATCGAGGTTTGGCGCGGCTTCAGTGGTCAGTTCCTGCGCCTTGAAACCGTAGAATCGCACCAGCCAGTCGGCCTGGTAAAGTCGATGCTCGCGCACGAGCGGCGGCGCGATCAACGGCAGCTTGCTCGAAGCATCGGGAATCGGACTAAAGGCGGAATAATAAACGCGCCGCAGTTTCTGATTCGCGTAGAGCGAAGTCGCCTGGTGCAGAATCGTCGCGTCTGGCGTGTCTGTTGCGCCGACAATCATCTGCGTGCTCTGACCCGCCGGTGCAAAGGTCGGCGCTTTCCGGCTTTCGCGCCGCGCCGCTTTCGCCTGCGTAATGCGATCGCGAATGCCGCTCATGGCCGCCTTCGTATTTGCGAAATTCTTTTGCGGGGCCAGTTCTTCGAGCGCGACCTCCGTCGGCAATTCGATGTTGATGCTGATGCGATCCGCCCAGCGACCGGCTTCTTCGATCAAGGCCGGCGCAGCCTCCGGGATTGTTTTCAAATGAATGTAACCGCGAAACTGATGCTCGGTGCGAAGCGTCCGCGCGACCGCCACAACTTGCTCCATCGTGTAGTCGGGATTGCGAATGATTCCGGAACTCAAAAACAGTCCTTCGATGTAATTACGTCGGTAAAAATCGAGCGTCAGTTGCACCACTTCTTCCGGGGTGAAGCGCGCCCGTTGGACATCGCTGGAAACGCGATTGATGCAGTAGAGGCAATCATAGATGCAATAGTTCGTGAGCAGGATTTTGAGCAGCGAGACACAGCGCCCATCCGGCGTGTAGCTGTGGCAAATCCCGGAGCCCGTGGTGGAACCCAACCCGCCCGACGTGCGCGAGTTTCGCTTCGTCGTCCCGCTGCTCGCGCACGACGCGTCGTACTTGGCCGCGTCGGCGAGAATGGCGAGTTTGCGATCGAGTTCCATTTGTTCTCCGATAGGACGCGGCTTGCGCTGACCTCGGATGCAGAAAAGTAGCGCGGCCTACCGGTGCCTGCGCAAAAATTCATCCGCCAAAGCGCGATAAGCAATCGCCCCACTTCCATTCGGCGCGTAATCGAAGATCGATTTCCCGAAGCTCGGCGCTTCACTCAAACGCACGGTGCGCGGGATCACCGTCTCATACGTTTGTTCGGCGAAATGCTCGCGCACTTCCGAGACCACCTGCGCGCTCAAGTTCGTTCGGCGATCGAACATCGTCATGACAATGCCCGCGATCCGCACGTGATCGTTCACGCCGGAGTTTCGAATTTGTTCCACCACGCGCACAATCTTGACCAAACCTTCGAGGGCAAAAAATTCGCACTGAATCGGCGTGAGCAATTCATCGGCGGCGGCCAGCGCGTTGGTCATCAGGATGCCGAGCGAGGGCGGGCAATCGAGCAACACGAAATCGAAAGTCGCATCAGCGCGCAATGGCACCAGCGTCTCGCGGAGCCGCGTGAGATGATTATCCATCCGCGCGATTTCGATTTCCGCGCCGGCGAGATCGAGATCAGCGGGAATGATGAACATTCCGTCCAAACGCGTCGGCAAAATTTTGTCGGTGACGGAGACATCGCCGATCAGCGACTCGTAGAGGCTCTCGCCTTCCAATTCGCTGAGCCCGAAGGAACTAGTGGCGTTGCCCTGAGGGTCGAGATCGATCAAGAGCACGCGCTGACCCAGGTCCGCGAGCGCGCAACCAAGATTGACGGCGGTGGTCGTCTTGCCGACGCCGCCTTTCTGATTTGCGATCGCGATGACTTTCATGAGCGCGGCACAATCAGCGTCCGCAGCTCGAACGTGCGTCGGCCATCGCTCTCCTGCCAGCACAGATGATCGGGATCGGGTAGCATTTCCGTCACTTCCAACTCGCCGGCCTTGACCAGCCAGCGATGGAAGATCTCGAGCGAGAGATAACTTTCGAGATCGATGAAGACTGGTTTCGTGTCTTTATCGCGACCTTCCGCGCCGCTCCGGCGCAAAGTCGCCTCCGTCGGTCGCATGTAGACGTAGCGAGGCCAATCTTTCTGGGCCCGGAGCTCCTCGATCGCCAGAACTAGATCACGCGAGATCCCCCTGTAATCGCCGGGGGGTAATTCCTCCACCGAGACCGTCCAGGAGCGGCGTTGCACAATCACCCGTCCGCAACGCAAGCGCGGCATGTGCGGCGAGGCCCCGAAATGGAAAGGATGAAAGCCCAACGGGATGAGCCAGGCGCGCGCGAAAGAACCGAGATATTCTTTTGATCCACAGGTGCGTAGACCGACATCGTTCGTGAAACGATCGACAAAAACTTCCACCTCCGCAGGCCGGACGGTGCGCCAGCGCGGGTTGGCGCGTTGTGGCGCCACGAAAGTCATCAATTCCGGCAGCGAATCCATGTAACGCACCGTGGTATGCGCGGTGAAATCGGCCGCGAAAAATCCGAAGTGAACGGCGGGCCGTTGGCCGGCCGAGCTGGCGAAAGCACGCGACAGCGCGGGTTTGTCCGGACAGCTCCAGTACAAAGCATGATGCATGAGCGCGACGGGCGGATGCAGTTCGCTTACGACCCATTGGTAATCACCGCGGTCAATCGCGGCAAACGATTCGGCTGAGAGCTGCAAATCGGCGGACGGGTAGGTGTACTCGTCGAATTTTTCATATTCGAACTTCCGTCGGACAAAGGCGCAATCTTCCGCCGTCAGTTCCCACTCCGGCGCTTGGGCACGGCTGCTGATCATCTCGCGAAAGGCTTGCTTCACTTCCTGGAACGCGAGGTGCGCAAACACGACCATGCCCGGTCCGGTGAGCGACAACCGGTTCGCGGCGCAGTGTTCTAGGAAAGCCGGCAACAAGACCGCGCCGTCCTGAACCGGTGCCGAGGCCAGTAGCCCGCGCAGGCCAGCCGCCACCCGCGAAGCCACATACGCGTAGGTATCGCGCCAGAGGTCAAACCACGGGGCTGCGTCGCGCGCCAAGTCGTCGGTGATTTCTTCGCTGACAACGAAACTACAGTCGCGCGCACATTCTTCCGCGATCGGGTTAGCCGCCGCGTAGAGAGAACGCTGACCGCCAGTCTGGCGCGGCCCGAGATCGTCCAAGAGATTCCGCGCGGTCGCCATGAAGGTAGTCCGGGCGGAGTTTTCGGTCGTAGCCGCAAACTGCGCCGGAAGGGCCGCGAGCTGTTGCACACGCTCTTCCCAGCGCGCTCGCACCGGGCCGGGTCGCCATTGGGCGATGTCGCGAACCAGCGTTTCAAAAGCGAGCGGGTCCAGCGCGGGCACCTCGCACTCCCAAAGCAGAACCCTTTGGTCGGCTAATTCCTCGAGCAAGGAAGCGTTCTCGCCTAACGAATGCGCGGGAGTTTTCCCGTCGCAACGTCCCACGAGATCCAATTGTTCCGAAGTCAGGCGCACGGGTGGTTGAGAATCCGCCGGGACGAAGTTGTCGCCTTGCAGATTTCCGTTCGGATGCAGACGAGGTGCGAATTCCATCCGCGTTTCCGAATCCAGATTCAGCGCCACCGCCAGCGAATGCGCGGCCCAGCGTTCCAAAAAAGTAAAGCGCTCGAAGACGCCAGTCCCGGCAGTGAAGGAGACGCCCGAGGCTGAGTTCTCGATCGTACCCCAAGCCGACGGTCCAAAAGCGCCGAAGGTGTCGTTTTTTCCGCAGACCCTTTGCAGGTAAAGCAGCAAATGGCGCTCGCGCTCGCGGGTGCGCGCATTCCGTGGCGGCAAAGCGGCGCTGCCATCCAGGTCCGTGAGCCGCTCACGAAATTCGCCGGCGCCGAAGACGAGGTAAGCAGGAAGCACCGCGCCGCTGGAGGACGCGAGAGCGCGGCGCGCGGCTTCCAGTTCTCGCTGCAACGTCTGCGAGAACGTCATCTCCAGCGCAGAAATTTCCTCCGCCAGCGCAAGGAAACTTGTGATTTCGGGCGGCGTGGATTCGCTAATTCCGCTAGGCGCGATTCCCGTCTTCAGCGCAGCGCGGTAAGCGCGGGAGGCGTCGCCAGAGAGACGGCTTGCTTTCGAACCCAGCAGGCGCTCAGCCTCTTCAAGCGCCGCGCCCAGGCGAGATTGGCAATCGAGAGAATCACGCGCGCGCTGCGCTGTTTCCCGCGTCGCGAGTGCCTCCAAATGATCGAAGGGCACTCCCGCCATGCGAATCAAGAAAATCGGAGCGACGCGGTAACTCGACACACGGAGACAGAAACTAAACGCGCGGGAAGTGACAACCTAAAAGCCCGGCACCACGCAGCGCGACAGCGCGGCCAAGTCCCCGCTCGGCATGGACATCGCGCATACGCGACACAGATTGCGAGCGCGATTAAGCTTCCGCCAACGGAAGCCGAATCGTGAAGATCGTTCCCAAATCGGGCGTGCTGTCGACCTTGATCGAACCGCGGTGATCTTCCACCACTTTCTTCGTGATGTAGAGCCCGAGACCGGTGCCGCTTCGGCCCTGCCGCGTGGTGAAATAGGGTTCGAAGATTTTTGGCATCTGCGCGGGGGTGATCCCACAGCCGGTATCCCGGATGCAGACATCCACATAGAAATCCTGCGAGGTGCATTGGACCGTGACGGAGCCTTTGTTCTCGGCCGAAGCCTGGACGGCATTGACGATCACGTTCTGAATGGCGCGCTTAATTTGCACTGCGTCCCCCAAAACCAGTCCGCCCTCACAGGTCTCGCTCACAATCTCCACTCCACTTTGCGTGGCGATCGACTCCACACCTTTTAAAACTTCGTGGACGATCTGGACTACATTCACCGGTCGATGCGCGGCCGCTTCCTGGCTGCCGTAGCTTTGCCACATCGTGAGCAGTTCCCGGCAAAGCCGCACATTTTGCTCGATGATGTTCAGCTCCTTGGCCGAGGTCGTGTTTTGGACGCCGCCTTCTTTTTCGGACTTCTCGAGTTTCTTCGCCAAAAGCTGCACGTAGCCCCAGACGATCGTGAGAGGATTGCCCAAGTCGTGCACGAATTCCGCGGAGGCTTGCCCGAGAGACGCAAGCCGCTCTTTCTGCGCTAGCTCTTTCATGAGCCGAATATTTAGCTCGCGGATCTCTTCCGCCGCGCCCTCGCTGGAACGGTGCACGCGCGTGCGTTCGACATTCCGGCTGATCACCTCGCGCATCTCGACCGCGTCGAATGGCTTGCTGATGTAATCGTTCGCGCCTAAGCGGAGCGCTTCCTGCGCCGTCTCGAGCGCGCCAAAACCGGTTAACATGATGACCGCCACATGCGGGTCGATCTCGCGAATGCGACGCAGCCCATCGATGCCATTGGTGCCAGGCATCCGGATGTCGCTCACCACCGCATCAGGTCGTTTCTCTCGCAGCAGGCGCAATCCAGCCTCCACCGTATTGGCGGTGTGCACCTGGTAATTGGGCTTCAGAAGCATCCGCAAACTTTCTCGCGGCCCCATCTCGTCATCGATCACGAGTATATGAGGAAGTTCGGGAGAGGCGGTCATTGGTTCGAAGTCGCAATGTAAGCTAGCCGCGTGCCGTCGAAAAATCTCATAATGTCTCGGGGAAAAACGCCCGCAGCCCCGATGCTCCACTAAAGAATCGGGCGTCGACAAGGTACAAGTTGTGAATAAGCCCGAAATATGCTGAATAAGGACCGATTTGATTATGCGTGGCCGAGCCACCACATTCACTGGAACAGTTAGAAATCACACGCGTTCACGTACTTCCGCACGATTCCTAGAGAATGCCTAAACGAAATCGAGTTGTCGTCACCGGCATGGGAATTTTGGCGCCGAACGGGACAGGGCTCGAAGCGTTTTGGGAATCGCTTCTGGCTGGGCGGAGCGGGATTGGGCCGATTACGCTTTTCGACACTACCGGGTACAACAGCCGGATCGCAGGCGAGGTGAAAAGCTTTGACCCGCTGGATTATATCGAGGCCGAACTCAAACCGAAACGGATGGCGCGACACACTCAATTTGCGTTCGCAGCCACCATGATGGCACTCCAGGATGCGGGACTGGATCTCGATGACCTCTGCCTCCCGAGTCCAACGCCCGTCGTCATGGGAGTTAGCATGAACGCAATGGATGTCGTTGAAAAAGCCTTTCATGCTGTCCAAAATATCAACCCGAACCGGGCCGCTCCGTTTACGTCCAGCGCCTCGATTCCCCAAGCGGCCGCGAACGTCATCGCGGATAGACTAGGCCACTGCGCGAACGCTGCCACCGTTTCATCGGCGTGCCCATCAGGCCTGGACGCGATCGCCGATGCCGCGGCGATGATTCGCAGAGGTGATGCCGAATTGGCAATCGCTGGTGGGACTGATGCGCCAATTACGCCACTGGTTATCGCCAGTTTCATCGCGAGTGGGCTGAGCTCTCAACGCAACGATGAACCGGAGAAAGCTAGTCGGCCGTTCGACCTCAGCCGCGATAGTGGTGTGATTTCCGAAGGAGCAGGGGTGATGGTGCTCGAGAATTTGGAGCGGGCGCAAGCTCGAGGCGCGCGAATCTATATGGAAATCGCAGGCTATGGAAAACAGCGAGACCGTGATCACTCTCGGCCTGCGTCTGGACTTGAAGACTCCATGGCTTTGGCCCTGGCCAACGCCGGCTGGACCACACACAGCGTGGATTATATCTCAGCGTACGGGCCGGGACACCCGGTCCTCGACACCGCGGAGGCCGCCGTCATCGCCCGGGTCTTCAAAGAGCGCGCACGCTGTATTCCCGTGAATTCGATCAAAGGTGTTACCGGCAACGCCTTGGCGGCCGGCGGCCCTTTCCAGTTAATCGCTTCCGCTTTGTGCATGCGGGAACAAACGATCCCACCGACCGCAAATTGTGACGAATTGGATCCATCTTGCGACTTGGATATCGTCCGGCTAAAGCCGCGTCGAGCGGTCTTGAATAACATTTTGATTAATGTCCGCGGACTTGGAGGAAGCGCGAGCACGATGCTGGTGAGCCGCGTTCAAAACGAGTGAACAATTCGGCTCTCTCCACCCTCGCGGCGATTGTCATTCAACTCGCCTTGGCTCTGGCCGTTTTCCAGGCCAATCCACGCCGAAAATCCAATCAGTGTTTTCTCCTTCTCTCGGGGGTGATCGCGGTTTGGTTGGGAAGCTTGTTTCAAACTCTCACCACCACGAACGCTGAAGTCGGCGCCTTTTACATTAGGCACGCCTCCGCGGCCGGGGCTCTCACCCTGGTTTTCTTCAATCTGCTCCGCCTGACCATCACCCGGCCCGCCGACCGATGGAGCAGCCTGCTGAGACAATCGTGGATTTGGCTGGTGGCAGGATTCGCTGTGGGACTGCTCTGCCAGACCGGGCTCTTTCTGAAGACGGCCGAGTTTAGTGCGCCAGGTTCTTCCACAAATCTCACGCTTCATCCCGTCTACGGGAAAGGGCTGCTTCTCTACATTCTTTATTTTTTCGTTGCGGGGTTCGCAATTTTGTTCAGCTACCTCCGGGCCGTAAGAAACGCAACCGCGCTAGAGCGCTCTGAACTTTCTTTCATCCTGATCGGCGCGGGCGCCACGCTCGCCACGGTTGGCTTGGCGGCAATTGCTGGCTTTTTCGTCGACAGAGCCCGCTTGCTGTGGTTCGCGCCGTTTCGCATTGTCGTTTTCAGCATCGTCATTGCATTCGGCATCACGACCCAAAAGATCATGGAGGTGGGCTTCGTTCTCCGCCGGACACTGTCTTACGCCCTGCTTACAGCGTACCTCCTTGCTCTTTACACAATAGTCTGGTGGCTAGGCTACGCCGCCTTCGCGCATCTCTTGGGGAATCTGGGACAATCCATTGCTCACGTCACGGCAGCGATCATTATCGCTTTTGCGATGGCGCCGGCACGCGGAGTATCGCAATCGCTGGCTGACCGCCTGTTCGGTGGGACGCGCAGCCTGGATTTCCGCGCCACTGTGAGCAAAGCCGCGGAAATTCTGAAATCTGTGAGCACGCTTCCAGAACTTTTGGCCCGTTTCGCCACCACGATTGGAGAGGCGGTCGGGACCGATCGCATCGTGATATTGCTCCGCGAAAGGCACATTTTCCAACAATCCTACCCGTCATCTGCCGACAGTACCGATGATCGGAGCAGACTGAGCGAAGACGATCCGCTCCTAGTCTTCTTGACCAAGGAACAACAGCCTCTCGTCTTGGAGGGCTTGTACCGCGCGCGTTCGACGCCGGAGGTCGAAGAACTGATCGCCAGGATGATCGCGTTAAAAGCCGTGGTCGTTACAGGAATTTTTTCCCGACAGCACTTAGTTGGGGTGATGGTTCTAGGTCCACGTCGCTCGCGCCGGATTTATGGCAGTGTGGAGCAAAATGCCCTGCAAATTCTATGCGGACAGCTCGCAGTCGCGATTGATAATGCACGCCTCTTCACCGAGGTCCAAAACGCCAAGCTTTACAATGAAACTCTCCTCGAAAATCTGACGAGTGGCGTGATTGCGGTCGGCGCGGACGAACGTGTCACCGTGTTCAACAACGAGGCGGGGCAAATCACCGGGCTGGATCCACGCGAGGTCATCGATCGCTCGATCGAAAATCTTCCGGACTCGATCCGTGACGGTCTGCGCGATACTTTGCATTCGGTCGAACGACGGGAGAACAACGAGATCGCGCTGCAATCTGATCAGGAGGCGGTGGTGGCCCGGGCCAGTAGTTCCGTTTTCCATGGCCAGGAAGGCGAAATGTTGGGAGCGCTGATGGTGTTGACCGATATCACTGCCCTCAAGCGTCTCGAGCAGCAGATTCGACGGAGCGATCGATTAGCCAGCCTGGGAACGCTCTCCGCGGGTATGGCGCACGAAATCAAAAACCCGCTCGTCTCGATCAAAACCTTCGCGCAACTGCTCCCCGAGCGTTATCAGGATTCCGATTTTCGCGAGACCTTTTCGAATTTAATCGGCCACGAGATCGACCGCATCGACTCGCTCGTGAACCAGCTCCTGCGTTTCGCGCGCCCCGCGAAGCCACTCTTGAAGCCGATGCACGTCCACGATGTCCTGGAAAAGTCGCTCATGCTCGTCGGGCACCGGCTTTACCAAAAAGAAATTAAATTATCGAGGTCGTGGAACGCCGAAGTTGATACAATCCGCGCGGATGCGGATCAGCTCGAACAGGTCTTCCTCAATTTCTTTCTCAATGCCATGGACGCGATGAAACTCGGCGGCGAGTTAATTGTGGCGACAGAGATTCGGTCGGCCGAGGACTGGATCGCTTCTGTCACCTCCAATGGTGATGGTGCGCGGGAAATCCTGTGCGTCACGGTACAGGATAATGGCGAAGGAATTAAGAATGAGGACATCGCTCACGTTTTCGATCCTTTCTTCACCACGAAAGATTACGGGACGGGACTCGGGCTTTCTGTCGTCCACGGCATCATCCAGGAACATGGAGGCGAGATCGAAGTGGAGAGCGAACTCGCCAATGGCACTTCATTTCACATTTTGCTCCCCCTCGTCCGCTTTCAGGAAGAGGTGGCCGCCGCATGATGACGCCCTCCCCGGTTTGCGTTCTTTACACACAGGACGCCGACCTTAACCGTCGGCTGAAGGCATTCCTGCGCGCGATGGCGCAGGTCCGCCACGTCGCAGACGCGGACCGCTTGGAATCCGTCCTGCAACAGGTGGGACCCAGCGTGCTCTTGCTGGATTTGCGGGCCAAAGAGGGCCGTGATCTGCTCGATCAGATACACAAGGAGCGGCCCGAAGTTCTCATCATCGCATTGGGCACGCCGCGTTCGGAACCATTGCGCGAAGCGGAAGATTCAGGCGTTTACGCGGCGGAAGATTTGGTACTCGATCGGCGCCATTTCCAGGCACTGGTTGCCCGCGCTTTCGATCACTTGCGTCTGATGCAGGAGAATCGCGAACTGCGCGAAACCTCAACCGCCACCCTCGCTCTGGCGGCTCTGCGTCCACACAACGGATCGGCCGAAGGTTCGCCCACGGCCACACCGCTCTCCCGCTTTCCACGCGTTTTCCGTCGCTTCGATAATGTGGAGACGCTGCTCGCGCGGGTGGTCGAGGGGTTAGCCGACACCGCGGGCGTTTCCCGTGTAGGAATTTTCTCCCGCATTCGACAAAGCGACCGTTACCGTTTGCGCGCCGGTCTCCGTTGCCTCCCGGAAACTTACGACGCGGAATACATGGAGCGCGATCCGCTTGTGCGTTGGTTCGAATTAAACGCTCACCTGATCTGCCGTGCGCACCTGACAGAAACTCCAGTTCAAGCACAGCGCCTTCTCTTGCGCCGCGCCCTCGACGCTTTTGGCGCGGAAGTCATCGTGCCGTTGCACGCCAACGGTCGCATCATCGGCTGGCTCTTTTTCGGGCATCGGCTCACCGGCCAGCGCTTCGATTATCTCGATCTGGAGAATCTGATGATCCTGGCGGAGCAGGTCTCCACCGTCCTGGAAAATGCTTGCCTCCACGAACAACTCACGCTGGAAAAGACGCTGGCCGAGACGCTCCTCAAATCCATTCCTCCAGGCATCGTGGCGACAGACGAGGATGCCATTGTGCGCTGGTTTAACCCCACAGCCGCAAAAGTCCTCGGGCTGAAAGCAGCAGATGTCTTGAATCAGCCGGTCGAGGCCGCTGGCGGACGCCTCGCGGCTTTTTTGCGCGACGCGCTGGCCACGAACGGAAATCTCCCGACCCGGCAATGGGTCGACGGCAATACTCAACGATCGCTCACCATCGAAGCGCGCCGCGTCTTGAACGGCAACACTCCCTTCGGCGCCGTAGCCGTCGTGCAGGATTTGACCGCGCAGGAGGACTTGCGCCAAAAGCAGGATCTCTTCGAGCGCGCCGCCTTTTGGACCGATCTCGCGGCCAGCATGTCGCACGAAATCCGGAACCCGCTGGTCGCGATCAAGACGTTTGCGCAACTCCTGCCCGAGCGTTTCGATGACGCGGATTTCCGCGACGAATTCAATCACATCGTGGTCGAGGAAATCGACCGCCTGGACCAGATCATCACTCAGATCAACAACTTCGCGCACCCTTCAGAATTGGTCATGAAGTCGTTCGATCTGCGCGATTCCGTTCAGAATGTGCTGAAAATCGCGCGGGAACGGAGCGACCCCAATGGCACGACCGTGGAGGTCAATTTCCCGAAGGATCTCCCGCACATTTTGGGAGACGAGAGCGCACTTACGGAAGCGTTCGCGCATCTGGTCTCGAATGCGACGGAGGCCACGGATGGACGACCTAAAGCCAAGGTTACGCTCGAAGCCAAATCGATTGGTGAAGGCGAAGAGAGCCGCGCGGTGGTCGTGACGGTGCAAGATAATGGCAAAGGCATCGACCCCGAGTTGAAGGACAAGATTTTCTCGCCCTTCTGCACCACCAAACCGCGCGGCATGGGGCTCGGGTTGCCGATCGTGAAACGGACGGTTTTCGATCACAACGGCCGGCTGGACATTGACTCGAATCCGCGCGGCACCTCCGTCAGCGTGATGCTGCCTGCGAGCACGAACGGCGATTAAGCTGGATTTGCTGATTGCTGATTTCCGATTTCTGATTTCTGATTAGAAGCAGAGGCCCGGGCCGAGATGGTGCCGGACCCACCAAACCAAAAATCATCAATCAGGAATTCCCCCATGATCGTCACCACTGCCCAGCTCTACAAAGTCGCCTACAAGAAATTCGCCGTCGGCGCTTACAACATCAACAACCTCGAGCAGACCATGGGTCTCTTCCGTGGCTGCATCGAAAGCAAAGCGCCCTTCATCATTCAGCTTTCAAAAGGCGCGCGGAATTACACCGACAAGCGGATGCTCGAGGCGATCATCCGCACCGCCGAAGAGATTTTTCCGGAAGCGATTTACGCCGTGCATCTCGATCACGGCGACGAGGCGACCTGCTACGATTGCATCGACTCGGGCTTCTACAGCTCGGTCATGATCGATGCCAGCCACGAGTCGTTTGACGAGAACATCGCCATTACTCGCCGCGTCGTGGATCGCGCACACGCGAAAGGAATCAGCGTCGAGGCCGAACTCGGGATGCTCGGCGGCGTGGAAGAAGACATCAAAGTGGATGAAGGCCACGCTTGCCTGACGAATCCCGACGAAGCGGGTGAATTCGTCGAACGCTCGGGTTGCGACTCGCTCGCCGCGGCCATCGGCACCAGTCACGGCGCCTACAAATTCAAAGGGCAGCAATCCCTTCGCTTCGATGTGATCGAAGCGATCTCCCAGAAAGTTCCCGGAATGCCGATCGTGATGCACGGCAGTTCCAGCGTGCCCGTGGAAGAAGTAACACGCATCAATGCAGCCGGCGGAACTCTCGACCCGAGCGCGCGCGGCGTGGCGGAAGATGAGTATCTTCCCGCGGCCAAACTTGGCGTGACCAAAGTCAATATCGATACCGATGGTCGCCTCGTCTGGACGCGCGTGCATCGCGAGTTCTTTCGCGATAAGCCAGCCGAATTCGATTTCCGGCCGCCGGGCATTCTGTTCATGCAGGCCTACGCGGATTTCATCGCGCACAAGAACGAGAAGCTAGGTTCAGCAGGACAACTCGAAGCCGTTCGCGCGACGTTGTAAGGCGATCGCCGCCCGCGAAGACGCGTTGGTCGAACCACCGTTCCAACTGACTCCCGCGCGATGAGCTTTACCCTGCAAGAGATCGCCGCCGTTGCTGGAGGAGAACTCGTCGGCGACCCGTCGCTGGTCATTACCGGCGTCGCGTCGCTGGCGGAAGCGGCTGACGGCGAGATCACTTTTTTTTCAAAACCAAAATATCTCGCACAATTCCGGAAGACGCTCGCCTCCGCGGTCTTCGTGCCGCTTAAGCTCGATGAATCCATCGGCGCGGCGCAAATCCGGGTCGCCGAGCCGGAGAAGGCTTTCGAGCAGATTGCGCTCAAGTTTGCTCCACCGCCGGTCCGCTACGAGCCGGGGTTACATCCGACTGCAGTAATCGCGGCAGATGTGAGACTGGGCGCGCGCGTTTCGGTGCAACCGCACGCCGTCATCGAACGCGGCGTAACGATTGGCGACGACACCGTGATCGGAGCAAACAGCTACGTTGGTCACGAATCGGTCATCGGAGCGCACTGCCTGATCTACCCACTGGCGATCATTCGCGAACGCACTCTCATCGGAGACCGCGTCATCATCCATAGCGGCGCAGTCCTCGGTGCGGACGGTTTCGGTTTCGAAGTGAAGGATGGCCGACAATCGAAGATCCCGCAGATCGGAATCGTACAGATCGATGATGACGTGGAAATCGGAGCCAACACCACAATCGATCGCGCACGCTTCGGCCGCACGTGGATCCGCGAGGGCGCGAAGATCGATAATCTCGTCCAGATCGCGCATAACGTGATCGTTGGGAAACATGCTCTAATCGCATCCCAGGCCGGCCTCGCCGGAAGCGCGCGCATCGGCGATAATGTGATGATCGGCGGGCAAGCCGGGATCACGGGTCATATCGAGATCGGCGATCGCGCCATAATCGGCGCGCAAGCCGGCGTCTCAAAAAACCTTCCGCCGGACAGTGGAATTTGGTGGGGCACGCCAGCGTCGCCCATCCGGAAAGCGCAGGAGCGCCTGGCGTGGATCCATCGCCTGGGCCAGTTCTTCGAGCGCGTGAAAGCGCTGGAAAAAAAACTCGGCGGCTGACGTACCGCCCACGCGAGGATCGCATGGCCGAGCCCCGCGATGAACTAAATCTTCGTGGAGGAAAAGCCTCGCGGGAAGTTGGCAAGGTTAGTGCTTATACTCATTATAGAAATTATAAGCATGAAAGTCCTCACCCGCGCTTCCGCTGACTTCCTGATCATTGACGACGATCCTTCGATCGCAAAGTTTTTGGTCACCTATCTCAAACAAAAGGGTCACTCTTGCGAAGCCCTGACCGAAGGCTTTCAGACGGCCCATTGGCTTGAACACAACCGCTGCGATGTCGTCGTCGTGGATCTCAATATGCCCAAAGTGGACGGTATCTCCCTCATCTCCTTCATCCGCGAAATGAGTCAGACCTTGCCCATTATCGTCTTCACCGGCGTCGGCTACGACGAAACCCGAATGCACTCTGCGCTCCGCGCTGGCGCGAATGGTTACGTCAGCAAAAATCTTCCTATCGAGCAGCTCTACTGCGTCCTCTCCCGGGTCCTCGCTACCTGCCAGCAACGCGCCCGGCGCGATGCCCTCGGAGCGCGCGACAACCACTACCTCGCGGGAGCAGCCTAACGAGTCCTGCGCCCGTCGCCGCGCGCCGCTCGCAGCAAACCGCGCAACCCCTCCACGGAAATACATTCGGCGCCGCACGCCATGACGGTTTCCTGTTCGAGATAGTCGTCCGTGGCCACGAGCATTTGGAACTGTCTCCCATACTTGCTCGACAGGCGCTCGACAATTGAATCCGCCGTTTGTCCGGCGCGCGAGTAGAAAATCTGGATCTCACCGGCCTCGGAGCTTTCCGAAACCGCGGTGCCGGTTCCATCAAACACCACCACCACTCGGACGCCCGTCCAATCCTGGTAATCGCGGAGCTGTTTCACCAACACGTCGCGCGCCAAGGAGGTGCGGCGTTCGTGCAGCGCCCGCAATTCCGGCCAGGCAAAGATGACGCTATGGCCGTCGACGATGAGAAACTGCGGTTGCACTTTCCCAATATTCGAAGAGCGGCCGCGTTTTCAAAATCCGCTTTCGCGGTGAGCCGCGTCTAGCTCGAGGCGGCAGCCGCAGTTTTCGCAGAGGCCGTCTTCTTGGCTTTAGGCTTCGGCGTTACCCGCTTGGCTGGGACAGCCTCTTTTGCCTTTGCCTTCTTGCGCGCGAGATACGAGATGCGCCGGCGGCGTTTTACCATTTTGCGAAGTTGCTGGCCCATGAACCGTTTCCTATAGGACGGAAGCTCGTCCCGCACAACGGGAAAAAGGTTGGACCGCAACAAATCGCGGCTTGGCGCACGATCCAGATTGCAATCGGGAGCCACTCCCGGTTATGAATCTCCCCACCCTCGCAACCGCGCATAGTTTCATGGCAAAAATTCTTCTCAGCCTTTCCGTTCTATTCCTGACGCTTTCTGCTGTCTTCGGCGTCCTGAACACGAACAAAGCGCGCACTCTTCGCGAAGCCGCTGTCCGCGCCGACACCGAGCAAGCCGAAGCCCAGCAGGTGACCCTCGCCAAAGAAAAAGCGTTCCAAGCTCGTGAAGCCAAACTCGCCGCAGCCGCTGCGCAAAGCTCACAAACCGAAGACAAACTCGGCGCCGCCGAAGCACAACTGATCAAGTCGCAAACCGACAAAGCTGCGCTCCAGGCGAAACTCCAGGCGCACGAAGCAGAGATTGTCGAACTGCGGAAACGCGTCGAAGGCGTCGGCGCGAAGGATTCCGCCTCCACCGAAGTGCTCCCCATGCCCGGCTCGGGCGATCTCGAGACCCAACTCGAAGACACGCGTCGCCAGCTTGAAGCCGCGGAACGCGAAAAGAAATTACTCGCCAGTCGCCTCCCGGCCACGCCGGACCATCCAGGCAACGCCCCCGCTTCCGGCCGTCGAACCGTCGTGGCCCGTCCCTCCAATCCCGGAATTCGCGGCTCCATCCTCGCGGTCAACCAAGCCTATAATTTCGTCGTCCTCAATCTCGGCGGCCGTCAGGGATTGGAGGCGAATGCCGAGATGCTCGTCCTTCGCCGCGGTTCCCTCATCGGTAAGATTCGTGTTTCCTCAGTTGAACCAGCCACAGCCATTGGCGATATTGTCACCACTAGCCTGGCGCGTGGCGTCCAGGTCCAACCCGGAGACGTCGTCATCTATGCTGCCCCAAATTCGTAATTCACCCTGGTTTCGCGCCACCCATATTCTCCTCCTCATCGGTGCGGCCTGTGCTTTGTCCTCTTGCGCGACGAAGAAAGAGGCACCCCTCGTCTCGAACGGCGCTGGCGCCGAATCGCAGATCCCATGGAATGAGCAGCAAAAATGGGAGAATCAGGGCCAACTTGGGCCGCTGGCTGATCGCGTAAACTCGCGCTAAATCCAGAATCCCGCTGGGATCACTGCATCCTTCGGCACCACCACGATGCCGTCGCGGATATAATAATTTCCGCCGTCATAATCGCTCGGTTTCCCTTCGGGAGTGATCACTACTCCGTCCGCGATCCGCGCGTTCTTATCGATGATCGCCCGGTCGATCACGCAATTGCGTCCCACCCCGATCGGCGGCACGCCCCGCGGCACGCTCGTCGGATCCGTCTCGTAAAAGTCCGCGCCCATCACGATGCTGTTGCGAATCGTCGCGCCGGTTTGAATCACACTGCGCACCCCGATCACCGACCGCTCGATATGCGCGTCCGAAATGATACACCCATCGGACACGATAGCCTGCCGCAGTTGCGCGCCATTCACCTTGCTCCCCGGGAGAAAACGCGGGTGCGTATAGATCGGCGACGACGCGTCAAAAAAACTGTACTGCGGCACCAGATCCGTCAGGTCTAGATTCGCCTCGTAGAAAGCGCGTATCGTCCCGATGTCCTCCCAGTAATCGTTAAAGATATACCCGCTCACATGCCGCTGCCGGATCGCTGCCGGAATGACGTGCTTCCCGAAATCCACCAAATCGTTCGCAAGGCATTCCACCAGCACATCGCGATTAAAGACATAAATACCCATCGACGCCTGGAAAAGCTCCTCCTCCGGCCCAGCCCCGATCGCTGCCAAATGCTCCGGCCCCAGCTTCAACGTATCCAACACCGCATCCTCCTTCGGCTTTTCCACAAACCGGACCACGCGCCGATTGCTATCGCTCTCCATGATTCCGAAATCGGAAGCCTGCGAGCGCTGCACCGGCTTCATCGCCAACGTAATCTCCGCCCCCGTCCGGATGTGCTGATGCAGTAACATCCGAAAATCCATCCGGTAAAGCTGATCCCCGCTCAGGATGATGTAGTAATCGTACGGCTTCTCCAGGAAGTAGCGCATGTTCTGCCGCACCGCGTCCGCCGTTCCCTGGTACCAATCCGAATGCTCCGGCGTCTGCTGCGCCGCCAGAATATCCACAAAGCTGCGCGAGAAATTATCGAACTTGTAGCTCGCCTGGATATGGCGATGCAGCGACATCGTATTGAACTGCGTCAGCACATAGATCGAGCGCAGCCCCGAGTTCAGACAATTCGAAATCGGGATATCCACCAGCCGATACTTCCCGCCCAGCGGCACCGCCGGCTTCGACCGATCCTTCGTGAGGGGAAACAAGCGCGTCCCAGCCCCGCCGCCCATCACGATCGCGAGTGTCTGCTGCGTCGTCCCCGGCGGCAACGCCACCGGCGCCGCGCTTCCCGCATTGTTGAATGATTGCGCGCCCGAGCGCCCTTGAGTTTCCACAGCCGCACT
The DNA here is from genome assembly GCA_040004745.1 of Chthoniobacterales bacterium. Taxonomy (GTDB): domain Bacteria; phylum Verrucomicrobiota; class Verrucomicrobiia; order Chthoniobacterales; family UBA10450; genus JACCTI01. The sequence goes on from JBDUAH010000001.1 coordinate 32,458, forward strand.
CTAACCCGGCGCATGCGCCGACTGGAAATCTTTTTGTAAAACTAACCGCTTCCACCCCGCCAGCCGAACGCGACTGCGGGCGATTTCTCCGCGACGGCGGAGGACGGGGCATCGGCAGCGGTTGACGGAGCTGTATCGGCAGCGATTCGGCGAACACATTCCGCCGATTCGGCGGCAGGCGACTCCGCGAAATCGCGATAGATATGCGCGTCCTCCTCCGCCGTGCCCGCCAGAGCCAGAACCTGCGCTTCGTTCAGATCACGAAAATGCATGCGGTAAAAGTCTCGCGATGATGATCGTGCCCGCAACGATTAACGCCCCACGCAAGCCATGTCGCCGAATCAGATCTTTCACGCCGGAAGGCGTGTAGCCACGTCGCTGCGCGACGTGCCCTTGCGGCCACCACCTACCGGGGCGGTCTCATTGGCCACGCGCAACTACGGCATATCCGATAAAAAACGCCCAGTATCGCCCAGCAAAGAGAATTACGGATGCGGATTGTACGGGCCACGATCCAGCGGGCTTGGCGTCGAGCCAACCGGAGGGAGGAGCCGCGCTTTCCGCCGCCGTTCCGTCTGCTCAATCTCCCGCGCCTCCTGCAAACGGTTCCGCCGTACCGACACC
>JBDUAH010000311.1:0-3147 GCA_040004745.1 Chthoniobacterales bacterium
TCCATGCGTTCCATGGCTTCGGCGTTCTTGATCAAGACGCCTTCGTGCGCGCCGCGACCGACGCCGACCATGATCGACATCGGCGTGGCGAGACCGAGCGCGCACGGGCAGGCGATGATGAGAACGGCAACCGCGTTGATGATGGCATGCGCGAGCCGCGGCTCCGGACCGAGCAGCCACCAAAGGGCAAACGTAATCAAGGCACAACCAATGACCGCGGGAACGAAATAGCCGGCAACTTTGTCGGCTAAGGCTTGAATGGGCGCGCGGCTGCGTTGCGCCTCCGCGACCATGCCGACGATGCGCGAGAGCATGGTTTCGCGGCCGACGCGTTCCGCTTTCATGAGGAAGGCGCCGGTTTTGTTCACGGTGCCTCCGGTGACTTTGTCGCCTAACGATTTCTCCGCCGGCATCGACTCACCGGTGATCATCGATTCATCGACCGCGCTGCCACCTTCCACGATCTCGCCATCAACGGGGATTTTCTCACCCGGCCGGACGCGCAACAGATCTTCGAGTTCCACCTGATCGACTGGGACATCCTCTTCCTTGTCCTCGCGGAGCCGACGAGCGGTCTTTGGTGCGAGATCGAGAAGCGAGCGAATGGCCGCTCCAGTGCGAGAGCGGGCGCGGCCTTCCAAGACCTGGCCAAGAAGCACCAGAACCGTGATCATCGCGGCCGATTCAAAATAGATTCCGATGCGACCGTGTTCACTGAAGGAGGGCGGGAAGAGCCCAGGCGCAAGCATGACGACCGCGCTGTAGATGAACGCCGCGCCCACTCCCACTGCGATGAGCGTGAACATGTTGAGATGGCCAGTGCGGACAGAGAGCGCGCCGCGCTTGAAGAACGGCCAGCCACCCCAGAGCACGACGGGCAGGCTGAGCGTGAATTGAATCCAGCGCGACGCATCGCCCATCAGCCAGGCCGGCGCGTTCGGCAAAAGGTGAGCCATCCCCAGCAGGAACACTGGCAAAGTGAACGCGGCACTGATCCAGAGCCGTCGCGTCATTTCCTCGAGTTCGCCGCCTACTTCCGGCTCGGCGCTGGTGATCGTTTTCAGCTCCAGCGCCATCCCGCAAATCGGGCAATCGCCGGGCGTGTCCTGCTCGATCTGCGGATGCATCGGGCAGGTGTAGATGGTTTGCTGCGCGGCGGGCGACCACGTCGGATTCCGCTCCAGGGCCATACCGCATTTCGGGCAATCTCCGGGTTGATCGGATTCCACGCCCGCGCACATGGGGCAGAAATACTTGCTCGCGGGCTGGCGCGCTTCCGCAGCGTCGGCAATCTCGGTCGGAGTATGGTGTTCGCCTTGGCAGCAGGAGTGTTCTTCAGTGGTCATTCGCAGGGTAACCTCGCCGCCGATGGACGGCATAACAAGGAGCGGCGCACTTCCAAGCCGCCGCCGGGCGTTTTGGAAAACGCCCCTCCTTGGGTCGCTCCGGTTTACACGCCGCCCGTGGCTGGTAAGTTCCCGTCCCTCGCATGGAAGTTTCCGCGCGACGATCTGACTATGGAACAAAACCCGCCTTTCCCATCGCCCGACGAATTGAGATCGAAGCTTTCCGAGTTCATGAAATCGAATTTCGGTGACCAGGTTTCGTTCTCTACCTTCACCCAGCCGGAAACGGCAGAAGCGGAGGGCCAGGAGAAATCGGAAAAAGTATCCGACGACGAGTTTGTTTTCGATTTTCTGCCGCGCGACATCAAGGCGCATCTCGATCGCTTCGTCATCCAGCAGGATGAGGCGAAGAAGGTTCTCTCGATCGCGGTCTGCGATCACTACAACCACGTCAATTACCAGCGGCGCCTGGAGAAGGAAGATTCCGCGCGCGCTGAGCTGACTGAATACGCCAAGCAGAACGTCATCCTCGTGGGCCCGACCGGCGTCGGGAAAACGTATCTGATCAAACACATCGCGGAGTTGATCAAAGTGCCGTTCGTGAAAGCGGACGCGACGAAATTCAGCGAGACCGGATACGTGGGCGGCGATGTGGAAGACTTGGTGCGTGAGCTGGTGCAGAAGGCGGATGGCGATGTGGAGCTGGCGCAATTCGGCATCATCTACATCGACGAGATCGATAAGATCGCCGCGGCCAGCAATCTCTCAGGACGCGACGTGAGCGGGCGCGGAGTGCAGACGACGCTCTTAAAGTTAATGGAGGACACGGAAGTGCCACTGCGGAGCGCGAACGATCTGCAATCGCAACTCCAGGCCGCGTTCGAATTCCAAAAGCGTGGCGGGAAAGTGAAACGCGAAACGATCAGCACGCGGCACATTCTGTTTGTGGTGAGCGGCGCGTTCGAGCGCTTGAAAGAACAGGTCTCGCGGCGCATGGCGCAAGGCACGATCGGATTTAGCGCCGAGCCGCGCGTCGTGATGGATAACGAGTTGTTTCAATTCGTGCGCACGCAGGATTTCATCGAATACGGTTTCGAGCCGGAGTTCATTGGGCGTCTCCCGGTGCGCGTGGTCTGCGAGCAACTGGGTGCGGACGATCTGTACAAGATCATGAAGTTCTCAGAGGGCAGCATTCTCCGGCAATACGAACGCGCCTTTCGCGCCTACGGGATCGAAATCAGTTTCGAGGATGAAGCGTTGCGGTTGATCGCGGAGGAAGCGGCGAAAGAGAAAACCGGTGCCCGCGGCTTGCTCACGGTGTGGGAGAAACTCTTCCGCGATTTCAAATATCACCTCGCCGGGTCCGGCCTGACGCAGCTACGCGTTTCGACCGAGTTAGTCAGCGAACCGAAGCGCGTTCTCGAACGCCTGCTGGCCGAGGGTCACAAACAGGAAGAAGCCGCGCTCTTACAAAGTGTGCGCGCTTTTGCCGACACATTTCAGCGCGAGCACGGCCTGGAGATCACCTTCGAAGAAAACGCCTTCCATCGGCTGGTGGAACGGGCGCAAGCCGAGCGCATGACCATGCCGGACCTGTGCGCGCATCTGTTCAAGGATTACCAGTTCGGGCTCAGTCTGGTGCAGAAGAATACCGGTCAGAAACACTTCGTACTCACCCGCGAAGCGGTTGACACGCCGGACAAGTTTCTGAGCGAACTGGTGGTGCGTTCGCACTATCCGCTTGCACCAGCGCAGAAAGATTGAGAGCAGTTTGCGCATGAAACGCTCGTTAGTCGCAGCG
>JBDUAH010000312.1:0-3105 GCA_040004745.1 Chthoniobacterales bacterium
CGGTAATGGAAAGAATGGCGGCGATCTCGCGGTAGCTGTGGTCGTCGAGGAAGAGGAGGAGGAGAGCGCGATTGAGTGGATCGAGGGTGGCGATCATCTTTTGGAGCAACGCGATCCGCTCGTCCATTTCGGGATTTCCGCTCGGCTCCGCGGCGATCTCGGTCTGCACTTCTTCCAAAGGCACAGTCTGCCGGCCCGGTCGCGTATTCTTGCGCAGGAACGAAATCGCAACGTTGAGCGCGATGCGATACATCCAGGTTGAGAAGGGCCGATCAGGGGCGTAGCGCGGCCAGGCTTTCCAGAGTTGCAGAGTGATTTCCTGCATCAGGTCGTGCCGATCGGCCACGCTGCTGCTATAGCCGGCGGCGACTTTGCGGACGATACCGGCGTGCTCTTCCAGCAGATCGACAAACGCCTGTCTGGCATCTGGCGTTACATTCATGGAAGTGGTGGCAGCGGGCATTTGGCGAGCATTCCGTTACCAGAGTGATTCGCGGCCACTCCGGAAAAATCACACGGAACTTTTCGCCGTTAGTGCGTCGCTTCCAATTGCCGGTCGTGCCAGCGGCTGAACAAGACGACCGCGCAAAGGGAGCCAACGAGCGCGCAGGCCATGTCCTTTTGCGTGTCCCAGATGTCACCCTGGCTGCCGAGAAATGCGTCCGCGTTCTGCCCGTAAATGACGGCCGCGATCCACTCGATCAACTCATAGACTGCGCTGATCGCCATCGCCGTGCAGACGACGAAAAACGCAATCCATCCCCGCCGTTGGATGATGTCGCGGCGAATGACGATCTCGCGCGCGATCAGGGCCGGGACCAACCCTTGCGCAAAATGCCCGAGCCGATCGTAGTGATTTCGTCCGAGATGAAACGCGTCGTCGATCCAGCGACCTAACGGAACTTCCGCGTAGGTGTAATGCCCGCCGACCGCGAGCAGGATCATGTGGAGCGCGATCAGTGTTTGCAGCAGCGGCGTGAAGCGAAAATTTTCGCGCGTGAAAAAAAGCGCGATCAAACCCAATAAGGTGGGAGTCACTTCCATCCACCAGGTCAGCCGGTCCTTCGGCGCGATCCCGGACCAGACCACCACGGCGATGACAGCCGCGAGCAGGAAAGAAGTATAACGACCGTAAGCAGGCATGGCGGATGGTCGGCCAAGGACCCGCGCAGGATCAATCTTACATATCTTTTCCTGCATCGGGAACTTCGGCGCGGAGCGGCGCTTTCAGGAGCTTGCCCCAAGTTGCATTGTACGGATGAACTTTTTCGGTGGGCTTACCTGCATGCTCGAGCGGGCGTCCTTCATTGGCCCATTGAAATATGGAGCCGCTCATGTTTTGCACGTTTTTGTAGCCGGCGTCCTGCAGCTTTTTCGCGAACGCCCCGGAACGGTAACCGACTGAGCAGTAAGTAATGATGGGTTGATCATGCGGCAGGTCGATCGCGCTGGCTTCAGCACTCGGCTCAACGCGGCGCGCGCCGGGGATGTGGCTGATTTCGTATTCGGATTTTGTCCGGATATCGAGGAGGACGGGGCTTTGTTTTTCCTTCAGGCGCTCGGCAGTTTCAGCAGGCGTGATCCGTTTCACATCGGGGAAATCGTGGCGCACTTTCCAATTCACGAGGGTCCAGCGCAAACCGCCAGCGCACCCGGTGGCGCCGCAGGCGAAGAAAAGAAGAGCCACCAGAATGAGGGTCGTGCGCATGGTAATTTTAAGGAGCGAGTTTGCGGGCGGGCGTGGGAGAGCGGTCTGGAACTTCGCCACTCGGCAATTGCCAGGCGCGTTGTTTGCGGAACGGGAGGATGAACAATTTTCCAAACGTGAGTTCCTCTTCCGTACGGTAGGCAGCGACGCCGATCGTGATCGCATCCTGCGGAATATCGATGCGCAAGGTGCGATGGAGTTGATCCCACCAACGAAAGACGGTGCCCCAGTTCGAATTTGTTTCGCGCTGGACAATGGAGTGATGAATCCCGTGCATGCGCGGGGTGACGAAAGCGAAATTGAGCGCGCGTTCCAACGCGATCGGCAGGCGCCAATTCGAATGCTGAAATTGATTCGCGACCGAGAAGAGCAACTCGTAGATGGCCAGCGTCCAGATGCTCAGACCGAGCAGTCCGACCACGGCGGTGCGGAAAAAAATTGAGAACAAGACCTCGCCCAAATGGAAACGGCTGGCGGTGGTGACGTCCATATCGAGATCGGTGTGATGCACGTTATGGAAGCGCCAGAAGAAGGGCGCGAGGTGCATCAGCATGTGCCACCAATAGTAGGCGTAATCGTAAAGCAGCACGCCGATCACGACTGCGACCGGAGTGGGGATCGGCACCCAATGGAAGAGTCCGAAATCGTGACGACTGGCCCAGATTGAAACGAAGAACGGAATCGGCACGAGCACGAGGCGAGAGGCAAGCATGCCGGGAGCCGCCAGGATGCCGTTGCGCACCCAGCGCCGGATGGCGGAAAAATGCTGCCGCCGCAATGGCCACCGCCATTGGATGAAAAGGAGGACAAGGACGGCGCCGCCGACGATCGGGCCCAAGCTCTCGAGCAGCGCGTTGTGCACCGGCATCTTCATCGTGAACTCCTCGATCTCATCTATTCCGACGCGCGAGCGAACGGATGGCCGCCCAGTTTGCGACAGAGCGTATCGCCAATTTCCGAGACGATTTCCATCTTTGTGGGATGATAAAATTCCGCGTCTGCGAGTTCGTGGATGGTGTGCGCGTGATCAATCGCGTAGGCCGGCAGGTGAATCAGATTCGATGCATCCTGACAAAGAAGTCCCGCGCTGACCAAGCGGCCGCTCTTCTTCTCCGCCCAGAATTCGCCAAAGCCGAAATCGTCTCCTGCCAGGTGGAGTTTGCCGATGTCGCGGCTCTCGGCGGAGGCAGTGACGAGTTCACAGCCTTCCCTCGCAGCGGCGTCCGGTGTGCAGCCGGCGAACGCGAATTCCGGATCGGAAAAAATCACCTCAATATTCGAGCGTTTGGTCCAGACGCGGTCGCCATCCTTGCAGGCATTCTCGGCCGCGATGCCGGCTTCGATGTGCGCGTGATGCACCACCATGCGCAGGCCCGCCACATCGCCCGCGGCGAAAA
>JBDUAH010000060.1:0-10417 GCA_040004745.1 Chthoniobacterales bacterium
CTTCGCCTCGCCAAAATTTTCTTGCGCAAGGTAGCGCTCCGCCAGAGTTGCTCGCAGCTTCGTCCTGCGGGCTTCGTCGAAATCTGCGGCGCTCAGGGCGGTCGCGAGTTCCGTCAGCGGCGCAAAGTTTAGCAGGGTATCGATCGCCACTCGCACTTGCTCGAGATTGGCACCCGTGATGTTCGGATAAACCGCGCTTTCTTTGAGACTCCAATTGGATTGATCGAGAGGAAATGAAGGGCCCGAGGTGTAAGGCGACCCGCCAGCGGCTTCAGCGACGTCTCCGCTTCCAGCACTTTCGCGGTCTTCGCCGGATTTCTCTTCCTGCCCTTCCGCAGGGTCCGTGGAGGCTTCACTCTTCGGGAGTAAACCGGTGAGTTCCACGAGCGCAGCGCCCGCTTCATGGTTGTCCTGCAACGCAAAGGCGAGGCGCAGGCGCACGCCCGGCCTCGTGGGAGCATTCGGGAAATTGGCCAGCAACTGCCGGTAAGTAGCGATCGCGTCCACGGCCTTTCCCGCGCGCTGGAATGCGATCGCGCGAACGAGCAGAAGGTCATCGCTGCGCGCTAGATCCGCCGGCGTCAAATTCGTGATCTGCAGCGCCTGTTCCTGATTTCCGCTGGCACTCGCCGCCTGCGCGAGCAACGCGAGATACCGGGGCTGCCAGTCGCCGGATTTATAACGATCCTTCTGCCGCGTGACCGCCGCGGCGATCCTCGGCAGAACGGCGTGCCGCCATTTTTTTACGTCTGCGGGGCGATCGAATTTTCCGTCGTAGTTATCCGCTTCTCGCGCGCTCAGAACGAGGTAAGTGAAGCCCATCGCGATGCGCGGATGCCGCGCGATCAAGGCAAAGGCAGCCTCTCCGTCGGGTTGGGCGGACACCGACGCGAGGGATCGCTCACACATGAAGATGGCGGATTTCAGGGTCTCCGGATGCCCGGGTGTTTCCGCCTGGGCGATGTAGCAATCCAAGGCGTCAAGGTACCTGCCCGCATCGAACATCAGCGCGCCCAGCCAGCCGAGCGCATCGGCCACGAAACGACCCTTCGGGTATTGCTTCCGATAGCGTTCGAAGAGGCTGGCCGCGCGTTTCTGCGCATCCAGGCGTCCAGCGTCCGGAGGCGCCGGATCATAATCATCCACACCTTTGCGCGATTCCGAGAAGGCGCAGCGCGCATCCATGAAAAGCGCGATCTCCGCGCGGGGATGATTTGGGAACTCTTTTACGACGCGTTGAAACCACTTCCGGCACGCTTCGCGGTCGCCGGATCGATAAGTCTGCGCACCGCACAGATACATCCAGTGCGCTTTGAGAGGACCCGAAGCTTTTGCCATGCGCCCCTCCAAATCGGGGTCCGCCGATGGAGGAGCAGGGTCATCCGCAGAATTTTCTCCCGCTGAAATCGCGAAAAATTGCTGCCTATTTTCTACGCGCCACTTGATGTAATCGGCGGCGGCCTTCCGGCTCGAGGAGCCCACCAGCACGTCACGCACGTCGTGCAGCAAATTGCACCAGTCGCCTTTACTCGAGTAATGCTGGCGGGCGCGAGCCAGCAAGTCGTCGACCGCCGGAAGAAGCTGCGCGGGCGCCTCGTTGCTCAAGCGTGCGCCAATCTTCAGAATCTCGGCCGCGAGATCGGTCGTTTCATCATCCGCGGGCTTCGCGTCCGTTTCCAAAAAGATTTCGCCTAACGACTTGCCCGGGAGAAAATCCAGCGACTCGCCGATTGTCACCGCTGGGGTATCCATCGCGTCGCCGCCGGTCGCCCTCGCATACTGCGGAAGGAACACGGCGAACCCCGCGATCAGGAGCCGGAAGGTTAGTCTTCGAATGACTTCCATGGGGATTGGGGGCTATTCACGATGCGGTAACGAGTCTGAGAAAAATTTGCTCCGGGCGCCAGTTGAATCAGTCCGCTCTTGAGAGTCTGACCCGCAGGCAAATAGCTGAAGAAGAAGCTGAGACGCGTAGCCAGGGGAACCATCACCGGGCGGGCTTTCCCGTCGCGGTCGACCTCTCCCCTCACGCGCCAAAAATCGCCCTCGTCAGCTTCGCGGAAAATCGGTGTTTGGGCTTCGACCTGCAAGACGTAGCCAGGCATGTCTTCGGCCCGAAAATCAGGACTCAGATCGCCATTACCTTCGTTCGATAGCGCCAGCGCGCCGGTATCGCCCGCGCTTTTCAAAACCAGGCGCGGCAGTGCGCTGAGGTCGCGGAGCTGCCGCAGGGACCAGCCGCTCGCCGGTGTCGAATCTGGGAGCTTAAAGATCACCAGCCCGCGCGCCGAAGTCTTTCCTGCGGCCACGATCAACGCGGCCAGCGCCTCACGATCCGGCCATCTGACGGCGAGAAGCTGTTTCTCGCCCACAGGCGTGTTTCCAACACGAGTGTTCGCCTTCGCGCGGAACAAAGTCACACCCAGATCGGTGTTTCGATCAAGCCCCAGCCCATCGTTAAAGCAGACCGAGTCCCATCTCCATTCGCGCACATGTCCAGCGGATTTACCGTCGGGGTTAAACACGGTGAGACGCGAAAAGTTTGGGACCCCCGCGCGCCAAGGCGTCGGGCAGCGATTCCACTCCGCGAGCCACGCGATGGCTTTTTCGGGAACAACGACCGGAACCGGCTTTGCCCCCGGCACGACGGGATCAGGTTGAAAATCGTAGAACATCGGAAACATCTCCGTCACACTGCGCCCCAGTTCTGCCAACGCGGGCTGACGTATCCAGCCTGGTAGCGCCGTGATGCTCAGGCTGGGAACGAACGGGCGGATCTTTTTCAACACACCCGCGTATTCGAGCAGAAGTCTGTCCGGGCAGTCGTAGTCGATCTGTAGTGCGCTCCGGCCAGCGGCTGCTGTGGAAATAAGGTCCACCAACGACCGCGTCGCATCGGGCGTAAACGGGGTGCGGCTCCGGCATTCCAATCGTAGGACGGGCACGACGTCCAAGTTCGGAATCGAAGGCACTGAGAAACGCTTCTTCCAGCGCCAGGCGCCGTCCAAATTCTCCACCTGACCAAGCTGCCAGTAGAGCGTTCTGACTCCTGCGCTGGAAAGCTCCTGCAGTTCGCTTTGCGACGGAGAATCGTTGCGTTGCCACACCCAAAAGCCGGTCTCAAAGGAAAACGCCCGGCTGGCAGCGAGAACGACAACGAGACTAAGGGCGACGCGCGTGAGTGATCTCATTCGAAGCAGTAAGACATCGGTGCGGGAGTCAGTTCTTGCGAACAGGATAAACAATCGCGCTCGCTCGACCTCAGGGAAATCGCCAGCTCCCCCTCAAATGCCGGTTAGCCGGCGGGAGGCTTTACCATTTCGCGATGGCTTCGTCGGTCGTATCACGTCGCAGTGAGAAGCGAAAGCCTCTCTTTCCCGGCACTCCAGCGGCCCAGGGCGCCCGACCAGACTGATAGCTTCGTAGTCTTGTTAAACCGACTCGGATTCCGATTCCGCTTCGAAGGGCGCGAGAGCGCGGCGGAGCTGATTGAAATCCACTGGCTTGATCAGATGCGCCACGAAACCCGACTGACGTGAGCGCTCCAGGTCGTCTTCCATGCCGTAGCCGGTGAGCGCGATGCCGCGCAGCTGATAGCGATCGCGCAGCTTCTCCATCAGGTTATTGCCTGTCCCGTCTGGCAATCCCAGATCGCTTAGGACGAGGTCGAATTTGCCCTGGCTCGCCGCCTCCAAAGCGGCCGTGACCGAGGCGGCGGCGACCACTTGGTGTCCCGCGCGCGTGAGTAGCCGGGTTAGCACTTGCAGAGTCGCTTCGTGGTCTTCCACCACGAGCAAATGCAACGCGTTCGCCGGCGCGGGAGTCTTCTCCTGCGTGCCGCTTCCGGGCAGGAAATGTTTGGCATCGTCCGGTAACTCGGCCGCGCCATCAGGCGGACGTGTGGCGCCCGGCAACTCCACCGTGAAGAGCGCCCCCTGCCCCGCCCCCGCGCTTTCCGCGCGGATTGAACCGCCATGCAGATCAACGATCGCGCGCGCAATGGAAAGTCCGAGACCGACGCCGCCGAAGCGATGATCGCCGGACAAATCGGCCTGCTCGAAAGGCTGGAAGATGCGATCGATGGCCGCTGCGTCGATGCCCACACCGGAGTCGCTGACTTCAATACAAAGCCATCGCGCACCAGCGATTCCCTCGAAATCGCGCGTGCGAATCTTTATGCTGCCTCCTTGCGGCGTGAACTTCACTGCGTTGCGCAGCAAGTTCCAGATCACTTGCTGGAAACGCGAGGGATCGGCCATCAGCCCGCTGTGCTCCGCGTGAAAATCCTGTTCCAGCGTAATGCCCTTAGCCTGCGCTTCGTCGCGCACGATTTCGAGCGCGAGACCGATAAGCGAGTGCGCGTCGCAGAGCTGCGGCCGGAGCGGCAGCTTGCCGCGCGTGATCCGGGTGAGATCGAGTAGATCGTCAATCAGCCGGGCTTCGAGGGCGATGTTGCGTTCCATCATTCCGAGCTGACTGCGCACATCAGCCGGCAGCCGTTCGTCCTGATACAAAGCGGAAGCGGTCATGAGCACCGGCGTCAAGGGGGTGCGCAATTCGTGGGAGAGCACAGCCAGGAAATTGTCCTTCGCGCGGCTGGAGCGCTCGGCCTCCGCCTGCGCCCCCTTGAGATCGTCGATGTCCGTGTTAGTCCCGAACCACTTCTCCACCCGGCCGCCGTCATCGCGCACCGCTTCCGCGCGCACCAGAAACCAGCGGTAATTTCCCCCCGCCGCGCGCAGTCGAAACTCCACTTCGTAATGGGCGCCGCTGGTGATCGATTTTTTCCAGGCGCTGGCGGCACGCGGCAGGTCCTCCGGATGCACAAACTGCGTCCACGCGTTTCCCAACACCTCGTCGTCTGTCGGCACGCCGAAATATTGGAGACACTCCGCGTTGGCGAAGTCCAGTTGGCCATCGGATCGGGCCGTCCAGACCTGCAGCGACACCACTTCGGAAAGGAGACGAAAACGCTCGGCCGACTCCGCCACCGCATGCGCGGCGGCTTCCGCACTGCGGGTCGCCGTTTGCAGAGCGGCCTCGCTCTCTTTCTGCGCGGAGATATCGCGCGTGTAACCAGCGAAGAGGGGCGGCTCCGTCCCCGGGATGTGCGTGATCGAAATTTCGCAGGAAAATTCTTCGCCGTTCTTGCGTAAGGCCGGAAGCTCGTATCTGCGGCCGAGGATGCGCGCTTCCCGCGTGGCGACGTAACGCGCCAGTCCTTTCCGGTGCGCCTCACGCAAGCGCTCGGGCACGATGATATCGCCAAGCAAGCTGCCGGTTATCTCCGACCGCTTGTGTCCGAAAATTCTCTCCGCGGCCGAATTCCAGTCCGCGATTAGGCCCTCATGATTCATCAAAATAAAGCCGTCTAACGAGGTGTCGATGATGGCGGCCTTGAGATTCTCGCTGGCCGAAAGCGCTGCCTCCGCCCGTTTGCGTTCGATCGTCGCCCAGCAGCGTTCCGCCACTTCCTGCATGAGCGCGATCTCCGCGTCGGTCCAATCGCGCGGCGTCGTTTGATGCACCGCCATCATCGCGCGCAGGCTGTCTTGCTTGACCAACGGGCAGCAGATGATCGCCTTTACGGCAATCGCGTCGAACATCGCCCCGCCTTCCTCGGGCGTGATCTCCGCCTCCAGATCGCGGATCATCAGCGTCTCGCCGCTCCGCATTTTTTTCATCGCGCGCGGACCGAAAAGGGAGAGCTCGTAGTCGCCCACAGTGCTCTCACAACCGTCGATAAAATAGTGCAGGATGGTGAAGTGATCGCCATCCGCGTGCACCTCCGCGTAGGCGCAGCGCGACGCGTGCAGATGTTCGCCGAGCATCCGCGTCGTCGTCTCCATGATTTCCGATGGGCGCATCAACCCGCGCGTCGCTTCGCCGAGTTGATTGAGAAAATGCAAGCGTGCTTCATTTGCACGAACGTCGCGCTCGACCGCGCGTTTCTCAGTCACATCGTGAAAGACTAGGATCACGCCCGTGACTTCACCGTCGTCGCCGCGAATGGGCGCCGCGGAATCTTCAATCGGCATCTCACGTCCATCGCGCGTTCGCAGAATGGTGTGATTGGCGAGGCCCACGATCCTGTTCTCGCGCAGCACCCGCTCCACCGGGTTCGGCACGACGGCGCGCGTGCGTTCGTTGAAGATCGGGAACACTTCGGCCAGCTCGCGGCCGCTCGCTTCCGCATTGGTCCAGCCCATAAGAGCTTCCGCGGCGGGATTCAAGAAGTTCACCTTCCCGCGCTCGTCGGTGGCGACAACGGCATCGCCGATCGAGTTCAACGTGACCCGCAACTGCGCCCTGCGGATTTCGGATGCGCGCAGGTTTGCTTCGTAAGAGTTACTGATCCGTCGCAAGAGCCGTTGCAACCAGAGAACCAACAGCGGCACCCCCACCAGGGCGACGACCCCGAGTGTCGCCAAAAGGAGAACGACGGCGCGGCGCAGCGATTTGTCGCGACCGACACGCAGCCGCCGTTCTTCATCGACGAATTTATCCAAACGATCCCGCGCGGCGCGAAAAATCGGGCCGCCCGTCATGAGAAAAGCGCGATCACGAATCAGCCCGGGATCGCCTCGCACCCGCGCCACTTCCGCGTCTACGAATTTCAGCCACCGATCCGCCTCGGCGTTTAACGTGGCCAATTGCGCGGCCTGCGACGGATTGTCTGAGACCAACTCCGAGAGGGCTTTTGTGGTCGCGGGCAGAGTGCGGCGTTCCTCCGCGAAAACCTCCAGATAGCTTTCGTCGGTTGAGAGCCGGTAGCCGCGAAAACTCGTCTGCAGCGCGAGCAGCTTGCTTTGCAGCGCATTCGCCCGCGCGATGACCTGACTGGAGTGCTCCACCCAATCCGCCGAGCGCAAAAGGACGATCACTAAAACCAGCAGCGCCAGCAGCGGGAGGCCCAAGGCAAACGACAATGCGAAGGTCGCGCGATGCAGACGTTGCCGGAAACTGCGCTCATCGAGGGTGCGGAGATCGTCACTCATTCGTTATCCAAAATTGCTGCCTGCTAAGCTCATGTCCACGATGCACGCGATTTCCTAATCCGAGGCCGAAGGATAGCAATGCGGCGAAAATTTCTCGCGCTCCACCGGCCCTAAATCGATGGCGTCCGATCGCGCCGCTGAAATCGATCTTCTGCACAACACGCATCACATTATGGATTCCATCAATCGCAATCAGACCGAAGAAAATCGGCAAAATCTCAACGCGCAGGACGCGGTGAGCAAAATCAAGGAATTGGTCGGCAAAGCGAAGACCTGTTTTTTCTGCACGGAGGCCACCACTAGCGAATCGAGCGGTGCACGCCCCATGAGCGTCCAAAAAGTGGACGATTCCGGCAATCTCTGGTTTCTCAGCGCTGATGACAGCCACAAGAACGCGGAACTGAAGCTTAATTCCGGCGTGCGCCTCTTCTTCCAAGGCTCCGCCCACTCCGATTTCCTCATGCTCAGCGGCACCGCCACCACTTCGCGCGACAAAGAGAAAATCAAAGAACTCTGGGAACCGATCGTCAAAACCTGGTTCACGGAGGGCGTCGATGATCCGCGCATCACTGTGATCAAGTTCGCGCCCAGTGAAGGCTACTATTGGGACACCAAGCACGGCATCGCCATCGCCGGGATTAAGATGATGATCGGCGCCGCGCTCGGCAAGACGATGGATGATTCCATCGAGGGTAAACTGCACGTGGGCTAGCGCCGGCGTTCCCGCTCCCAAAGAACATCCCGGCGACCGCAATTGAGCAGGCGGGGAAATGGACGCGATTCCTGAGACGTTTCTGGGAAGCAGGCAGCTCGTATTACTTAAAACACGTCCCGCCCGACTCGTTGCCGAATCTGCCGACTCCGTTACCCTATCCGCCCATGTCGGCTCCCATCCGCCTTCTCAGCACCGATTTTGACGGCACGCTCGTAGCGCACCACAGCGATCCCGTGCTGGACGTCTCGTGCATGACGCTTATTCAGACATTGCAAAAGGAGGGCGCGATCTGGGCCATTAACACCGGTCGCTCGCGTGATTTGCTCGAGTCCGGGCTGGTGGATTTCGGTTTTCCGGTCCACCCGGATTTCATCCTCACAAGCGAGCGCGATGTCTTTCGACCGAGCCGGAATGGAAAGAAATGGGAAGCCTTCGGTGATTGGAATCAACGCGTGGCGCACGATCACGCCGAACTTTATTCCTCGGCCTCAACAATTTTCGCAGAGGTGATCGATTTCGTGCATCGGAAAACGCGGGCGCGCGTGCTGCACGAGACCCTTGGCCCGGAAGGATTGATCGCCCAGGATGAAGCGGAAATGGCGCGCATTATCGAATTCATCGATGAAGCGCGCACGGCGCATCCGAAATTTCACTATCAGCACAACACTGTTTACCTGCGGTTCTGCCATGCCGATTATCACAAAGGTGCAGCGCTCGCCGAACTCCAGCGCCTGATCGAGATTTCGCGGGAGCACACTTTCACCGCAGGCGATCATTTTAATGATGTCTCGATGCTGGACGGGCGCTATGCGCAGTTTCCGGCCTGCCCGGGAAACGCGATCGACGAAGTGAAAGAGGTTGTGCGAACCGCCGGGGGTTACGTCGCGAGTGGTCCCTGCGGCGCGGGCGTCCACGAGGCGCTCGAACATTTCTTGTCCTAACTGCGGCTGCAACGAATGCCGGACGCTGAACCGGCTTTGGGGCGTTATGCCGCCGGCGATGTTCCCTGCAACCGCAGGCGCGAGTCTTCCGCCAGGACCTCATCCAGCGCTGGCCACTTCACCGCGCTATCCATATCGCGGAACGCGTTCAGATAAACGGTAACGGCTTCCGCCGGATATTTTTCGAGCAACTTCGCCGCCGCTGCTGCGACCTTCTCTTTCGGCGGACAAGCCGGCAAGTCTTCCACAGTCCCATCGTCTTCGTGCGCGATTTCCAAGGCATCGAGGAAGTCGTTCAGCATCGGTTTTTGCGCCGCCAGCAACCACCCCTGCAGAAGATGGCTGGCCAGCGCGTCGCTGAGCGGGCGGCTGAGCGCATTCTGCAGCCACGGATACCTCTCCACCGGTGGTTTCCGCTCGATAAAAACGCCACGGAGGTTGCGCTGATTGGCCAGCCCCTGAATGGCGGCTTTATAGACGGGCTTTTGGTCGCGTTGGAGGAAAGTGAAGATCTCCGCCGCGAGCGCGGGCGACATGTTCTTGAAGATTTCGTGGGATTTCATCGGGTGGATAATTCCGTCTGCGGCAGCAAACAATACGCTGAGGCCCGAATGTCGAAGCAAATATTCGCGGACCTCGGGTTGTGGTAACGTCGGACGTGGTCACTCCCCTCAAACCGACAATCCATTCCATCGTCCTCGAGGAGTTGGCCGCGCGGCTCGTCGCGGACGGGCAACGGCCCTACCGGGCGAAGCAGATTGTCGATTGGCTCTATAAGAAGCGCGTCGGCCGCATCGAGGAGATGACGGATGTGCCGCAAGGCTTGCGCGAACAGTTAGCAGTGGCGTGGGATTACACCAAGCCCGAGGTGGTCCGTGTCCTGGGTTCGAAAGACACCACTCAAAAATTTCTCTTCCGTTTGCGCGACGGGAATCTGATCGAGTCGGTTCTGATCCCTGCGACCGTCGGGCTTTCTGGGGAACGCGCGGATCGCCGGACGATCTGTGTCTCCAGTCAGGTCGGCTGCGCTTATGGCTGCAAATTTTGCGCCAGCGGTCTCGATGGCTGGACGCGAAATCTCGACGCGGGCGAGATCGTCTCGCAGTTGCTCGCGGTGGAGGAATACACCGGCGACCGCATCGATAACGTGGTCTTCATGGGGATGGGCGAACCGCTCGCCAACCTGGAAAATCTCCTGCGCGCCATCCGCATCATCAATGCGCCGTGGGGCCTGGAGATCGGTGCGCGCCACATCTCCGTCTCGACCAGCGGACTCGCGCCACAGATTCGCGAACTGGCGGCGGAAACGACGCAGTTCCGGCTCGCGCTTTCTTTACACGGCGCCACGGACGAAGTGCGGAGCCAAATCATGCCGGTGAACCGGAAGTATCCGCTGCCGGTCTTGCTCGAGGCTTGCGATTACTACGTGGCGCGGAAACGCCGGATGCTCTTCGAGTACATCCTCATCGCCGACGTCAACGACACCGACGAGCAAGCGCACGAATTGGCGAAGCACGCCCGGCGTTTGTCGGCGAAAGTGAACCTCATTCCCTACAACACCGTCGAAGGTCTGCATTGGAAACGCCCGTCGCGCGCCCGCCAGCAGCGCTTCCATTCCATCTTGAGGGATCACGGCATCGTCTCCACCCTTCGCCTCGAGAAGGGTCACGACATCGATGCCGCCTGTGGGCAACTGCGGTTGCAGGTAACGCGGGAAGCGGCTCATAAGGAGTCCGCCATCCCCGCGCCCTCCGCGTAAACAC
>JBDUAH010000061.1:0-10404 GCA_040004745.1 Chthoniobacterales bacterium
GGTTCTTGTTACGGGCGGTGATGAGCTTGTCTTCGCTGGTTTTTTCGTCGGTTTTGGAGGCCATAGGGAATCTTCTACCTAATTCGTTTTGGCAGATTGCGCCAAGCACAAATGAGGTGCCGGTCTGGACAGAGAAGGGGGTTTTACAAAACGCCCCGACGGCGGCTTGGAAGCCCGCCGCTCCTTGGTCTTAGCTCAGCAGCTCTTCCAGGTCCTCGGTCGTCAATCCACTCATGAGCGGTTCTTCGCTGCCGATGACGCCTTCGCTCGCTTCGCGTTTGCGGGTTTGCAGTTTGACGATCTTTTCTTCCACGGTGTCGCGCGCGATGAGCTTGTAGGCGGTGACGACGCGCTTTTGGCCGATGCGATGGGCGCGGTCGGTGGCCTGTGCTTCGGCGGCGTAGTTCCACCATGGATCGAAGTGGATCACGGTGTCGGCGGCGGCGAGGTTTAAGCCGACGCCGCCGGCTTTCAGGCTCATGAGGAAGACGGGAATGGCGTCGTCGTTTTGGAACTTATCGACCTCGGCCTGGCGATTCTTGGTTTGGCCGTCGAGGTAGGTGAACGGGATTTTTTGCGCCTCGAGGCGTTCGCGCAGGAGTTTCAGCATGGAGACGAATTGGCTGAAGATGAGGACGCGATGTCCGCCATCGATCGCTTCTTCCAGGAGTTCGTCGAGCAGGTCGAGTTTGGCCGACGGCGTTTTCGACTCGCGTGCTTTCTCGCCGAGCAATCGCAGATCGCAGCAGACCTGCCGCAGTCGGAGCAAGCCGACCAACATTTTCATGCGCACCACGCCGGCTTTATCGCCGGTGGCCGTCGTTAGACCGGTCTGGATTTCGCGCAGTAAGCCGTCGTAGGCGGCGCGCTGCGGCGGGGTGAGATCACACAGGACTAGTTGCTCGATCTTCTCGGGCAAATCTTTTTCGACCTCGGATTTCTTGCGGCGGAGGAGGAACGGGCGCATTCGGCGTGCGAGGCGGCGCTGCACTTCGGGCGCCGGGCCGCGGGCCATTGGTTTCTCGTACCGTTCGCGGAAGTCGACCTGGATTCCCAGGTAGCGCGGCTGGACAAAATTCATGAGCGACCACAGATCGCGCACGGAGTTTTCCATCGGTGTGCCAGTCAGGACGAAGCGATGCTTCGCGCGCAGGGAAAACGCTGCCTGCGCGTTTTGGGTGTCGGGGTTTTTGATGTGCTGTGCTTCGTCCAGAATCGCGCTGGAGAATTGCAGTTCCTCATATCTTTCGGCGTCGCGTTGGAGGAGCGCGTAACTCGTGAGCACGATCTGCGCGTTTGGGATCTCCGAGAAACGCGCATGGCGCTGCGGGCCATCGATCAGGAGCACTTTTAACTCTGGCGTGAAGCGGCGCGCTTCGTTTTCCCAGTTGGTGAGAAGTGAAGTCGGGCAAACGATGAGCGCGGGTTCGCGGGCTTTTTGCGCGCGGAGGAAGGCGAGTGTCTGCACGGTTTTCCCGAGGCCCATCTCGTCCGCGAGAATACCGCCGAGGTTGTTGCGCGAGAGGCGGACCAGCCATTCCACGCCTGCGCGCTGGTAGTCGCGCAGCTTTTCTTCGAGGTCGCCCAGAGCCAGAGCGCCGAGCGGCTTTTCGTCGGTCAATCCGCGCAGCGCGGCGCCCAAGTCTTCGGCTGTTTGCGCGAGATAGGAGGCGTGGCTGCGGTCGACCCGATATGTTCCGGGCTGGTTTTGCCGCGGGTCGCAATCGCGCAGGACCTCTTCGAAATCGGTGATCGCGTCGCTGTCGAAAACGGCGGTGCGACCGCTGCGCAGACGGGTCTTGCTTTGGCCGGAACGGAGCAGGCGCTGGAGTTCCGTAGCGGAGAACATTTCGCCATCCGCAGTCCCGACGGAGTAGCGCAACTCGAACCAATCCACCCCGGAACCGACGACTTCCATTTTCGGAGTGACGGGTTGCAGCTCGCTACTCGCTTTCGTCGCCTGGGCGGAAAGATGAATTTCCCAATCCCTTTCCAGCCGCGGGACTTCGAAGGCGAAGAAGCGCGCGATGTGATCTTCGTCCTGCAGGATGAAGCGCTCGCCTCGTGTGCCAAAACCGAGCGCGGTGAGTCGCGCGACCGCCGCGTCTTCTGCGCGCGTGTCGCGCAAGAGAATCGCCTCGCCCGACCCATCGCGGACGAACGATGGCTCGCTCTCGCGTTTGCCGAAGCCGAGCGGCCGCGAACCGTCCCCGTATCTCGCACGCAACTCACCACCCAGCTCTCGGAGCGAGCCCTCGAGGTTGAGCACGATCCTTGGCGTAGCGAGGCGAACTTCCGGCAAAACGAAGTCGCTCTGCACTTCAAACCGGGCGCTAAGTTGCGGAGCGGTCGCGATGAGAAACTTCTGTGCACTTTCGCCGCGCAAAGTTAGCCGGCCTTCCGCCAAAGCTCGCAGTTCGCTCGGCAAGTTCTCCGCCAGCGGTTCGAAGGATGTGCCGCGCCACATCCACGCTTCTTCGCCGGCCGCGAGCAATCGGTCGTGGGCCGCAACGGCGAGTTCGAGGGTCACGGAATCAGGTTCGGGGCGGTTCAAGCGCAGGAGCGGTCGAGTGACATTCGTGGCGATCTTCGCCGTTTTTGCTTTACCAAAGGCAACCCGCGGATGTCCGCGCAGAGAACCGAGTAGGCGGAGAAATTCTGCGCGTTCGAACATCCGCATGGCGACAGGCGTGCCGAGCAGGTCGAGCGCGGCCAGGTCGTGATTGTCGCAGGCGTAGGTCTCGTTAGGCGACAGCGTGGTCGGCATCACGCGCTGGCCGGCGCGCTCGACTTCGGTCACGAGCATGATCTGCCCTTTGTCCCAAGCGGATTGGAAGTTCGGCGGGAGAATAAAATGCAGCGCAATCTCTGGAACTTCGGCCGTTCCGATCTCGACGAACTTCGGCCCGGGGGCGGGTTGGCTCGACGACTCCTCGCGCGTCATTGCAGTCGGCACCTCCTCTTTGCGTTTGGGCGCGATCAACTCCAGCCCGACCGCGAGCGAATGAGCGCAGATCTTTCCCCACTGGCGCGATTCCCGACAAGTACAGATATTTTCCACATCGGAGAACGCCTTCACGCGCAAGCCTGAGCGGAGGGTGCGCAGACCATCTTTCACCATGCCGGAGAGGAGCGGCGGTTCGTAGCCTGCTTCCAAGACGCGGCCGGCGGCGTGCATTTGCTCCGCGGCTTTCATCGCCGGCCAGCCGCCGGCGTTCACGAGTAATTTTCGGGTGATAGGAATCGCGTCGGGCGGCACGCGCGACCTTCCGGTTTCGCGAGCCATCGCGCAATCGCCACGGAAGCGTGAGACTGTCCCGCGTGAGTCCCGCTTCTGCTTATGCACCTGGCCGCGTCGAATTGCTCGGCAATCATACGGATTACAACAAAGGAGTGGTCCTCGGCGCGGCGATCGATCGCGGTCTGACCGTGGCGGGGATCGGGCGGCTGGATGAATCCATCATCCTGACGTCGATCGGAGCGCGCGATCGGATCCATGCGTCGCTGAACGATCTGGCGTCGCCCGGCGATGGGCATTGGGCGAATTATCCGCTCGGGGTGGTGCGCGAATTTATGCTCGCTGGTTTCGAGATCCGTGGGTTCGATGCGGAAATCTCGGGCGATCTGCCGGCGGGCGCGGGGCTGGCCAGTTCGGCGGCGCTGGAAGTGGCGATGGCCGGTTTACTGATGCGATTGCACGAATTGCAAGTGGCGCCGATGGAGGTGGCGAAACTTTGTCAGCACGCGGAAAACGATTTCGCGGGCGTGCATTCGGGGTTGCTCGACCAGGCGACCTCGGTCTTCGGGCGCGCGGGGCATGTGATCTATCTCGATTGTCAGTCGGAAGAGGTGCGGGCGATTCCTTTCCCCAAGGATTGTGAGTTGGTGATCGCGGAATCGGGCGCGAAACACGCGTTGGTGCAGGGCTACTACAATTCCCGCCGCGAAGAATGCGCGACCGCGACCGACGCGCTCGGGGCTGAGAGTTTGAGGGAGGTGACGCCGGAGCATTTGGAGATCGCCGGTGGCTCGCTCAATCCGGTCATTTATCGACGTGCGGCGCATGTGGTAGGCGAGAATGATCGGGTTTGGCAGGCGATCACGGCGCTCGAGGCAGGCGATGCGGAAACGCTCGGAGCGTTGATGAACGCTTCGCATGAGAGTTCGCGAATGAACTTTGAGAACAGCTCGCCGGAGTTGGATCAACTGGTCGAGCTGGCGCGATCGCTAACGGGTGTGCTCGGGGCGCGCTTAACCGGCGGCGGTTTTGGCGGCGCCACGGTTTCACTCGTTAGGGCAAACCGGGCGGAGGGAATCGCGGAAGCGTTGCGCCAGCAGTATCAACATCCCAGCGGTCATCCGGCGACGGTGTTTGTGTGCGCTTTGGCGGACGGTGCGGCGGCGCGCTGGAATCGTTAACGGCAGGCCTGCGCTGGACTGCGCGAGCGTGCGGCGGATGTTCACGTCTCATGAACTCTGACAGCAAAGATTTTCTCAAGGCGCTCGTCGAAACGCCGAGCCCGTCCGGTTACGAACACGAAGTGCAGAAGTTGGTTCGCAATCGCATCGCGCCTTGGTGCGAGAGCGTGCGCACCGATGTGATGGGCAATGTCTTCGGCGTGCGGAATGCCGAGGGGCGGCCACGGATCATGCTCGCCGGGCACTGCGATCAGATCGGGTTCATCGTGCAATACATCACGGACGACGGCTTTCTTCATATCGAGCCGATCGGCGGGGTCGATCCGGTCGTGGCGACTTCGCAGCGCGTTTCCATCATGACGCGCAATGGCATGGTGCCGGGCGTGATCGGGCGGAAGGCGATCCATCTGATGGATGAGGAAGACAAGAAGAAGGTCCCGAAAATGCACGACCTCTATATCGACATCGGGGCGAAGAATAACTACGACGCGCTCAAGCTGGTGGCGCTGGGCGATGCCGGGATTTTCCTGCAGCCGTACATCGAGCTGGCGAATGAGCGCGCGGTGGCGATGGCGTTCGACAACAAGATGGGGACCTGGATCGTGACCGAAGTTTTGCGTCTGCTGCATGAGCGGACGTTCGACGCTTGTGTGATCGGGGTTTCGACAGTGCAGGAGGAGATCGGATTGCGCGGCGCGCAGACGAGCGCGTTCTCGAGTGAAGCAGAGGTCGGGATCGCGCTCGACGTGGCGCACGGAACCGACACGCCGGGGATCGAGAAGAAACGCGCGGGCGATTTTAAGGTGGGCGGCGGGCCGATGATCGCGCGCGGGGCGAATATCAATCCGCGCGTCTTCGAATGGCTTGTCAGCACGGCGGAGGCGGAAGGCATTCCGTACCAGGTGGCCTCGGCGCCGCGCGGGACTGGAACGGATGCGAACGTGATGCAGTTAACCCGCGGTGGGATGGCGACCGGCTTGCTCTCAGTGCCGCTGCGCTACATGCACACGCCTAACGAGTTGTTGGCGCTGGAGGATTTGGAGAACACGGCGAAGCTGCTGGCGGCATTCTGCGCGGGCTTAAAGAAGGAGCAGGATTTCACGCCGTAACCGCTGCGCTGCGAGGGAAGTCCGTATTCGTCGGTTCTGTGTCCGATGGCGCCGGGCGAATTCAGTGGCGCGGAAGCGGGATGCGCGCGAGAAGATCGCTCGTTATGAACACGACGAGACGCCGGTTTATTCAAGTCTCCGCCCTCGCGGGAGGCGCGGTGGGTGCAGGGTTACTTTTCTCGCGATTATGGGCGGAGGACAAGGCCGCGAAACCGATGAGCATTCTCATCCTTGGCGGGACGGGATTCACCGGACCTTTCCAGGTGAAGTATGCGCTGGAGCGCGGTCATAAGGTCACGGTTTTCAATCGCGGGAAGACGCATCCGGGCGAATTGCCCGAGGGCGTGGAGCAGTTGATCGGCGACCGCAATGGTCAACTCGACGCGTTGAAAGATCGGAAGTGGGATGTGGTGATCGATAACCCGACGAGCGCGCCGGTCTGGGTGCGCGATGCGGCGCAGGTGCTGAAGGGGAACGTGGAGCGTTACGCTTTCATTTCGACGATTTCCGTTTACGCCGAGGGTCGCAAGCCGAACGACGAGACGGCGCCTCTGGCGAAATACGAGGGTGCCGACGCGATGAAGGAATCGCGCGACACGATCGTCGCTTCTGGGTTCAAACTCTACGGTCCGCTGAAGGCGCTCTCGGAAGCGGAGGCGGAGAAATGGTTCCCGGGCAAGACGCTGGTGATCCGGCCGGGCTTGATCGTGGGACCGGGAGATCAAACGGATCGGTTTACCTATTGGCCGGTGCGGATCGAGC
Organism: Chthoniobacterales bacterium; assembly: GCA_040004745.1. GTDB lineage: Bacteria > Verrucomicrobiota > Verrucomicrobiia > Chthoniobacterales > UBA10450 > JACCTI01. The sequence continues at coordinate 6,291 of JBDUAH010000061.1, forward strand.
GCGGCGGTGAGGTGCTGGCGCCGGGGGCGCCGAGCGATCCGGTGCAATTCATCGACGCGCGCGATCTGGCGGAATGGACGATCCGGATGGTGGAGAAGCGGGCGACGGGAATTTTCAATGCGACCGGGCCGGCGAAGGCTCTGCCGGTGGGCGAGATGTTGGGTGGAATTAAGAACGCGCTGACGTCCGACGCGAAATTTACCTGGGCGGACGCCGATTTTCTCGAGAAGGAAAAGGTCTCGCCATGGTCGGATATGCCGGTGTGGGTGCCGCCGAGCGGCGAAGATGGCGGGCTCGGCCGCACGAGTATCGCGAAGGCGTTGGCGGCGGGGATTACGTTCCGGCCATTAGCCGACACGGCGCGCGATACGCTGGCGTGGTTCAAGACTTTGCCGACGGACCGGCAAAAAACATTGAAGGCCGGGCTGACGCCGACACGCGAGGCAGAAGTGCTGGCCGCGTGGCATAAGGCGCACGGTTAGGACTGCCCGCGATTCTCCTGATTGTGTCCACGCCTGCTGTCATCCCGAGCGCAGCGCAGCGCAGTCGAGCGATCTCTCCGACGCAGGAGGCGTTTTCCGATAAGGCAGAACCGTCCTGGCGAAGTGGCGTCTTTGGTGACAGGGCACAGGTCAGCGGTTGCGAGATCCCTCGACTTCGCTGCGCTCCGCTCGGGATGACGGAGTGGGCGCCGTGAAACCCGCCTTCGTTAGCCGCCTCCGAACGGCGGTGGTCGAAGCCCGGCCTAACGAGTTGCGGGCACTTGGCTTCGCGTTCCTTTTTAACTTCATCGTCCTGAGTAGCTACTACGTGTTGCGGCCGATTCGGGACGAGATCGGCGCGGCGGGCGGGGTGGAGAATCTGGCCTGGATGTTTACCGGCACACTGGCGGTGACGCTGGTCGCGAATGCACTTTTTTCCTGGCTGGTGGGGCGTTGGCCGCGACGCCAGTTCATTCCGATCGTTTACCGTTTTCTCATTTTCAATTTGCTGGTGTTCTTCGTCTTGATGCGGGCTCTGCCGGCCGGCTCGCAGCTCTGGCTGGGGCGGGCGTTTTTTGCCTGGGTGAGCGCCTTCAATCTCTTTGTCGTGACGGTGTTCTGGGCTTTCATGACGGACGTCTTTCGGAATGAACAGGCGAAGCGGCTCTTTGGATTTATCAGCGTGGGCGGAACGCTGGGTGCGATCGTGGGCGGGCTGCTGACTGCTTCTTTGGTGCATCGGATTGGGACGCCGAATCTTCTCCTTGTCTCCGCGTTGCTGCTCGAAGGCGGTGCCTGGTGCGTGCGCTTTTTTCCGTCGGAATTCGAACGCGAAAATGAGACGGGCGAAGAAGCGGCGGCGGCGGAAAGTCCGATCGGGGGGAGCTTATGGTCGGGGGTTACGCACGTGGCGCGGTCGCCTTATCTGCTCGGCATATGTCTCTTCATGCTCTTCTACACGGTCACGACAACCTTTGTGTATTTCCAACAGGCCGAGATTACGGCGCGAGAGTTTGCCGGGAATCGCGCGGGGCGGACGGCGTTCTTCGCGCAGCTCGATGTGTGGGTGAATGTGCTCACCATCGTGGTGCAAATTTTCTTCACCGGTCGGCTATTGAAATGGCTCGGCGTGGGGATGACGCTCGCCGTTCTACCGGCGCTCAGCCTTTTGGGATTTGCGGCTATTGGGATCACGCCAGCATTGGGATTGTTCGCCTTCTTCCAAGTGCTGCGACGCGGGATGAATTATGCAGTCTCGCGGCCGGCGCGCGAGGTGTTGTTTACGGTTTTGCGGCGCGAGGATAAATACAAGGCAAAGAGTTTTATCGATACTTTTGTGTATCGAGCTGGAGACCAAGTCGGCGCGTGGTCCTACGCGCTCCTAGGCTGGCTCGGGCTGGGGCTGACCGGGATTTCGGTGGTCGCGCTGCCTTTGGCGACGGCTTGGTGCGCGCTCAGTATTTGGCTGGGCCGACGCCAGCGCGTTCAGGCAGGTGACGGAGCGCCAAGTTAAAACGAAACGTGCCCCGAGGCGACCACGCCAGGAAGAAAGACCTTGTAATCCTGCCGGGCCGCGGATGAGGCGTTGCCGGTGAACGACCCAGCCACGCCCATGCTGAAATATTCGATGGGCGTCCAGGTGGCGCCGATGCCGGCGTTGAAATTAAAATCGCGGCGCGAATCGTCGTTCGGATCGCGTAGATAGAATTGCATCTCGGGCCGCGCGAAAGCAGCGAACTGAAGCGTCTCCATCGGTTTATAGAGAAGGATGAAATTAAGGTAGACCGTGGCGCGATCGAAATCGCTGGGATCGCCGTGCCGCCAGTTGGAGCCAAGACTGCTCGAGAGATAGAGGGGCATTCCCCCGAGCTGACGCACATTCGTGACGCTGGCCGCGAGCAGGCCGTAGCGATAAAACTCGCCGACATTGTCATCAGGCGAATAAAGCCGCGCGCCGGTGTAGGAGAGATTGGCGTACCAGGAATCGTCCCGGCGGAAGTCGTATTTCATGTCGAACTGCAAGCTCTGCGAATCGAAGTCGAGCACGCCGAACTCGTCGTAGCGGAAGAAATTTTGCTCGAAATTAATGCGCGGCGTGAAGTTGACCGTGGAATAGGGAACGTAGGAGCCGGCTAGACGGCCATTCCAAAAGAAGGTGTCGCGCTCGGGGTCGGGCGCGAGGAAAGCATTGGTGGTGTAGAGGAGGTTTTGATCGGTGGAAAAAGTAAACGTCTTGGGCCGGGGCGCACGGGAGACGAGATCGATCTCGCCCAGCTCCGGATCGGTGATGCGAAAGGGAATCTGCCGGCCGGCCACCTCTTCATCTGGGCGGCGCAGGACATCCTGATCCGTGCCGATGCGGGCCGCGACGTCATCCTGCGCCCCGACCGGCGCGAAGGGGGAAAGCAGAGTGAGTGCGAGGAGGCCCGCGAGGGCTCGACGAAGACGAAAGAGTTGCATGGCGAAAGTGGCCGTTCTTAGCGGCCGGGGAAGTTGACCGAGATGATTTGACTGGTTTGGCCCGCACCGAGATTTCCAGAAACGGTCTGGACATTACTCCCGCTCCGGATCGTGAGGGTATAGAAGTCGGAGGAATTCGGAGTGGAGAAGCTGTTGACGTAGAACTGGTAAACGCCGGCGCTGGGCGTGCCGGTAACGACGATGTTTTCCACACGGCGGCTTGGCGGCACATCGATGGTGCCGCCGAGGTTGTCGTTGTCGAGCATGGCTACGGCCTGCCCATTATTAAAACTCACCGAGCGATTGGCATAAAAAACGTGCTGGCTATCGGGCAGGAGGAGATGGAGATCAAGGTCGGCGAATGTCTCCCAAACCAATTGGCCACGAATGAGGCCATCACCGCCGACATCGACGAAGCCGGGCGTCCCGCTCCCGCCGCTGAGGGCGTTGACGCTGGCGTCGAAAGCGTTGTGGTCGACGCTGCTCATCCAGCCAAACTGCCCCGAGCCCGAGGTCCGTGCGGTGCCGGCATCGACGAAGCCGCGCCGGACGTCGGCATTGTAATCGGCCACGGCGCGATTGAGCTGGGCGGAATTGGGCAGCTCTGAATTGAACGCATTAACGAGCGGTGAAGTCTTCAGGAAACGCGGGATATCGAACTGCATGACGACGGGTGGACGATCGCCGCGCGCGACGATCATTTCGCCGGGCCCGAGCTTGAAGGAAAAGCGATGTTCGCGTCCACTGGCATCCTGCCAGGTGCTGGAGCCGTTCAACTTGCCCTCGAGCATGCCGACCATGGTGGCGCCGCTCTCGTCGCCGTTATGGCGGCGGCCGCGCGCGACCACCTTGCGGTTGGAAATGAAGCCGGTGGAACCGGTGATGGCGGCGGTGATGGCGCCGGCGCGAACTTCCACTTTGCCGGAGTTTGAGGGTTTGGCGAAAAGCGCGCTGCCTTGGTTGCAGGTAATGGCGCGCGCCTGGGCATCGAAAGAGAAGATCGAGTTCGCGCCCAGCCGCGCGAGCGTGAGATCGGTGAATTCCAACTCGGCACGAGATTGCGCGCCGGTACGGACGACGTTTTCATCCTGCACGAGCGAGCCTTGACGGGCCGGGCGCGCGGCGGCCGTGAGGGTCGGGGCGATGGTGACGACGTTGACTTTTTGCTTGAC